>JACDBR010000010.1 GCA_013694825.1 Solirubrobacterales bacterium | reverse complement strand
TCGCCGGCCTGATCGGCGCTCTGATCTCGGGCACGGTCTCTGAGCTCGGCGGCTCCGGCGGGGCCGCCACGCTGCTCTCGCGCCTGGGGCGCGACCCGCGCGGCACGCTCTCGGCGGCGCTCAAGGGCGAGCTCGTTCAGGCTCTCGCCGGCCCGAGCAACGCGGCGTTGTTCGACCGTCTGCAGGCGACGATGGCCGTGGTCGAGGGCCACGCCGAGTGGACGATGGACACCTGCGATGAGAGCGGCGAGTTCGATGGGTTGCGAACCGCGCTCGAGGCCCGCCGTGATCGCGGCGGGCCGGCGGCGGTGGTCGCCCGGCTGCTCGGGCTCGAGCAGAAGCTACGTCAGTACCGGCTCGGCCGCGCCTTCTGCCTCGCGGTGGCCGAGCGTGGAGGGCCGGAAGCTCTGGCCGAGGTCTGGAGCTCGCCCGAGCGCCTGCCCTCCCTGGCTGAGCTCGAGGATCCCGACGGATGGCTCGAGCGAATCGCCGCGACCGCCCCCGCATAGGCGGGCCGAGTCAAAGTCCCCCCGTAGCTGCCTGGGCCGTGCTGTCCACTGGCGGCTACGGCAGCTCGCCGGTCCGAAGCAGAGCCCTCGCCGCGGCCACGGCGCGCGTTTGCAAACCCATGTTCGTCTTGGTAGGATGATTAGATGTAAGCAAGTTAGTCCTTCCTATATTTCGGGTATAAGGACTGGCGAGAGACTTTTCGACCAAGACAAGACACGAAAGAGGAGTGAAGAGCCCACATGGCCACGAATGACTCCGGTAGCAACCGATCCACCAGCACCAGCAGCTCGACGACGCGCTCGCGTGCCGCTGCCGACAGCACCGGCAGCCGCAGCACCGCCAAGCGCTCGACGTCGTCCCGTTCGACCGTGAAGGCCGGCACCGGCTCGCGCAGCCGCTCGACGGCGGCCAAGCCCAAGGCCCCCCGCACGGGCCGCGCGACAACTCCGGCCGCCAAGCGCGCGGCGACCCGTCGCGAGGCGACTCAGGTCAAGCAGGGCGTCAGCAAGATCCGCGGCAGCGTTCAGACCTCACAGGTCAAGGAGGGCGTGACCAAGGCCCGCACCGGCGCCACGGCGATCGTCCGCCAGCAGGCCGAGCGGGCCGTCGACCTTCCCGTCGGCGCCGTCCTGATCGTGCGTGAGCGCGTCGAGTACGCCGTCGGTCCGTGGACCACCGCTCAGAAGCGTGAGCGCGAGCTCAAGAACATCCGGGCGCAGTTCAACAAGGACCTCAACCGCTTCGAGCGTCGCGGCGGCCAGGCCCGTCGCAAGGCCGTGCAGCGCGTTCGCAAGACCCGGACCCAGCTCGAGCGTGAGGTGCGCCAGCAGCGCCGCCGCGTCGAGACCGAGGTCAAGCGCAACCGCGAGCGCGTCGAGGGCAGCCTCAAGCAGGCCCAGAGCGCCGTCAGCGAAACGGCCAAGACCCTGGTCTGAGCCGGCTTCCGCTTAGCCCGAGCCCGCCCGGGAGAGGTGGCGGCTCGGAGAGACCTGCTTCGCCCTAACGCGAGCAGGATTAGTACCTCTCCTCCCCGATCGGCGGGCCGAAAGGCCCGCCGATCTCGGCGGGCCGAAAGGCCCGCCGATCTCTTTGTTGGCCGAGGCCACTGTTGAGGGGCCGCGAGATGCCACGGCCGGCGAGCGTCGGCTCCTAGACTGTCTGGCAATGCCGACCCCCGAGCAAGTCACCGAGGCGCTGCGCGCCGTGATCGACCCCGAGCTGCGCCGCTCGATCGTCGATCTCGGCATGGTGCGCTCGATCGACATCCGCGACGATGGCAAGGTCGAGGTCGTCGTCTCGCTGACCACGCCCGGCTGCCCGATCCGCTCCCATTTCCAGCAGGGCGTCGCTCGCGTCGTCTCCGAGCTCGACGGGGTCGCCGAGGTGGGAGTCGGCTTTGACGTCTTGAGCGACGATGAGAAGTCGAACCTCCAGCAGGCGCTGGGCCGGGACCGGCTTCCGAAGGGCGCCCTCGCGAAGGTCAAGAACGTGATCTGCGTAGCTTCCGGCAAGGGCGGGGTCGGCAAGTCGACGCTCACCGCCAACCTTGCCGCCGCGCTCGCCGCTGAGGGCCACTCGAGCGGGGCGCTTGACTGCGACGTCTACGGTTATTCGATGCCCCGCATGCTGGGCGTCTCCGGCAAGCCCGAGGTAAACGGCGAGCGCAAGATCCTGCCGCTCGACGGTCCGGCCGGGGTCAAGGTGATGTCGATCGGCTTCTTCCTCGAGCCCGACGCGGCCGTCGTCTGGCGCGGCCCGATGCTCCACAAGGCGATCCAGCAGTTCCTCGAGGACGTGGCCTGGGATGAGCTCGACTACCTGCTGCTCGACCTGCCCCCCGGCACAGGCGACGTCTCGATGACGCTCGCCCAGCTCCTGCCCCAGGCCAAGGTGCTGCTCGTCACCACCCCTCAGCCTGCAGCCCAGAAGGTTGCGCGCCGGGCTGCCGACATGGCCGAGAAGGTCGACCTCGAGCTGCTCGGCGTGATCGAGAACATGTCCGGCTTCCAGACGCCCGACGGCCAGCGGGTGCAGATCTTTGGCGAGGGCGGCGGCCAGCTGCTCGCCGACGAGCTCGACGTGCCGCTGCTCGGCAAGGTCGCGCTCTCCTCCGAGCTGCGAGAGCAGGCCGACGCAGGGTTGCCGCTCGTGCTCTCCGACCCAGGCTCTCCGGCCGCCGTCGCGATTCGTCAGGCCGCTCGCGGAATCGTCTCGATGACGCCCCAGGCGCTGCCGGTCATGCAGGCCGCCGAGCCGATGGCGGTGCCGGTCTCCAAGCCGCTCTCGGGTACCGAGCTCAAGGTCATCCAGGGCTAGCTCGCCCACTACGCTCGGGCGGAATGGACCCGAGGCTGGACGACAACCTGCGCTGGTGGGACGAGCGCGTGCCGCTGCACGTCGCGAGCGATTTCTACGACGTCGCGGGCTTCCTCGGCGGCGCCGAGACCCTGCGCCCGTTCGAGCTCGAGGAGGTCGGCAACGTCGTCGGACGCAGCCTCGCTCACCTGCAGTGCCACTTCGGCCTCGACACCCTCTCCTGGGCCCGCCACGGCGCACGAGTCACCGGGCTCGACTTCTCCGAGCCGGCGGTCACGGCCGCCCGGGAGCTGGCCGAACGCACCGAGATCGAGGCCGAGTTCGTCACGGCCGACGTCTACGACGCCGTCACGGCACTCGGCGGGCGGCGCTTCGAGATCGTCTACACCGGCCTCGGGGCGCTCAACTGGCTTCCCGATCTGGAGCGCTGGGCCCGCGTGGTCATCGAGCTGATCGAGCCCGGGGGCGTCCTCTACCTGAGCGAGTTTCACCCGCTCTCGGGAATCTTCGGCGACGACGAGCTGACGGTCGAGAACGACTACTTCGCCGCCGTGGATGGAGTGCGGATCGACGAGGGCGGCACCTATGCGGACCTCGGGGCGAGCACGGATCACAACCTGACCCTGGAGTGGAACCACGGCCTGGGCGAGACCGTCTCCGCCCTGCTCAGCGCCGGCCTGCAGCTCGAGCTGCTGCATGAGCACGAGCACACCCTGTTTCCGCGCTGGCCCTTTCTCGAGCCCTCAGCCGGCGGCTACCACCGGATGCCCCCCGGCCGGCCGCGGCTGCCGCTGATGTACTCGCTGCGCGCCCGAGCTCCGCAGGCTGCGTAGGGCGAAGGGCCGCGGCAGCTAGTCGCCCTGCCCGGGCAGGCGCTTGAGCAGCCGGCCGATCGGATCGGAGATCTTCTCGCGCACGTCGAGTGCGCCCGAGCCGAGCACGCGGGCCGTGTGCAGGCCGAGCCGCACGAGCTCCCAGCGGTCGCCGAGCGAGAGGTCGCCGACCTCCGCCTCGCCGGCCTTGACCTCCTCGGGATCGTGGAGACGGCGGCTCTCGACGCACTCGACCGCGGCCTCGATCGCCGCATCGGAGACCTCGCAGTGCGTCAGGCCTCCCTTCAGCCATGCGATCGTGCTCTCGTAGCCGAGGTCGAAGTCGCTGGCGCGCAGGTCGTGGCTGAGGAAGCCGCCGAAGTCGCCCATGAACTCACCCGCCAGAAGGCTGCGGATGTCCTTGCCGTCGCCGGTCAGGAGCAGAGGCGAGATCACGTCGATCGAGATCGGCTGCTTGCCCGATAGGCCACCGATCTCGGCGACCGCCTCGCCCAGGAGGTCGGAGGCGCTCTCGGCGCCCGAGCCGTGGCGATCGTCCTCGCGATGCGGCTCGTCGGCGCGCATCTCGTCGCGTTGGGACTCGATCCGCTCGAGGAACTCGCGCAGGTCGGGGGCGGCCTCATCGGGCAGGTGGGGGCCGAGTGCCTCGACCAGCTCCCGCGCCCAGACGATCCGCGAGTTGTCCTTCTCGATCTTTCGCAGATCCTCGAAGAGCTCCTGCTGGGAGAGGATCCCGAGCGCCCGAGCGAGCCCGCTCGTCCAGCTCAGCTGGTTGTCGGTGTCGCTCCACTCCTCGCCGCCCATCGAAACCTCAGAGCGCGGGTCGATCAGCAGGCTGAGATGCGTAGCGTCGGGCTCTGGGCCATGCAGGCTGCGGCCAGCGGCCATGATCCGGCCGAGCGGCTGCGAGGCGACCAGACCGCCGTCCGTGTACCACATGCTTCCCGACTCCGGGAAGTTCTGGATCCCACGGCTGCGGTAGCCCTCCTCGTCGCGGCTGCGATCGAGCAGCTGCGGCGCGAAGCCTCCGGGGCTGGCGGCCGAGGCGAGCACGAAGTCGAACGGCGAGGCCTGCTCCGGCTCGAGCAGCTGCTCGATCCCGCCGCCCGGCTTGAGCTCGAAGCGCCCCCAGTCGGCGTAGGTGGCGCCGGTGATCGGCTCGTCGCGGCGCAGGCCGCGGATCGGATAGGTGACGCCACGCAGGTTGGTCAGGCAGACGTGGAAGGCGAGGGCGCGGTCCTGGAGCGCCTCCTCCCCATCGTGCTCGCTCGGCTCGCGCTGCTCGCGGTCGAGCAACTCGGGGGCCCTCTCGCGCAGCTCGTCGAATGACAGCGGCGCGGTCGGCGAGGTGCTCCTCAGCATCTTCAAGGTGACGCGCTCGACCCAGGCCTCGTACATCAGGTCGACCGGGTCGATCCCCTCGAGCAGGCTGTGGGCGAGGAAGAGGCCAACCAGCGATCCTGCCGAAGCGCCGCCGATCGCGTCGATCGTCGTCTCCTGACCCTCGCGCTGAAGTCGCCGCGCGGCCACCGCCATGCCGGCCGCGGCGCCGGCCTCGTAGGCGCCCAGCGACGCGCCGCCAGAGAGGGTCAGCGAGATGCGAAGCGGCCGCATCTAACGAGGCCGCCGCAGCACGCGGCTACTTGCTCGCGAAGTAGTCGGCGTTGATCGCTACGAACTTCTCCCACTCGCCGGGGACTTGGTCCTCGGCGAAACAGGCATCGACCGGGCAGGCCTCGACGCAGGCGTCGCAGTCGATGCACTCGTCGGGGTCGATGTAGAGCTGCTCGACGTTGTCGTAGTCGGCCTCGTCGGGCGTCGGGTGGATGCAATCGACCGGGCAGACCTCGACGCAGGAGTTGTCCTTCTGACCGATGCAGGGCTCTGCGATTACGTAGGCCAAGAGTCTGCTGGGCTCCTTGCTTGCTCGGAGGTGGTCAAATGGGTCGGCCGCTGGCGCCGTGGAGCCTCGCAGTGTAAAGGCATCGGGATCGACGCCCGGATCGATTCGGGAGCCTCGTGCTCTCGCTCACAGAGAAAGGGCCCGGCGCAAATGCCGGGCCCTTCCCAAACGAATGCGCCCGAAGCACTGGCTACATCATCCCGCTCATGTCGGGCATGCCGCCGCCGCCTCCGGCGCCATCCTTCTCGGGCATCTCCGCCACGACAGCCTCGGTGGCGAGGATGTTCTTGGCGATCGATGCCGCGTTCTGGAGCGCCGAGCGCGTGACCATGGTCGGGTCGATGACCCCGGCCGAGATCAGGTCGCCGTACTCGCCGGAGTCGGCGTCGAGCCCCTGACCCGTGTCGAGACCACGCGTGCGCTCGACCACCACCGAGCCCTCGAGGCCCGAGTTCTCGGCGATCTGGCGGACCGGCTCCTCGAGCGAGCGGCGGATGATCTCCGCCCCCGTGCGCTCGTCACCCTCGGGGATCGCGCTCGGGTCGATCGCGTCTTGAGCGTTCAGCAGCGCGACGCCGCCGCCCGGGACGATGCCCTCCTCGAGCGCAGCGCGAGTCGCCTGCAGGGCGTCCTCGACGCGGTGCTTCTTCTCCTTCATCTCGGTCTCGGTCGCTGCTCCGACCTTGACCACCGCGACGCCGCCCGCGAGCTTGGCCAGACGCTCCTGGAGCTTCTCGCGGTCGAAGTCGGAGTCGGTGTTCTCGATCTCCTGGCGGATCTGGTTGATCCGCGCCTCGATCTGGGCCTTCTCGCCGGCACCATCGATGATCGTCGTGGTGTCCTTGGAGACCACGATGCGACGGGCATGACCGAGCTGGTCGAGCTGGGTGTTCTCCAGCTTGAGCCCCATTTCCTCGGTGATCACCTCGCCGCCGCTCAGGATCGCGATGTCCTCGAGCATCCGCTTGCGGCGGTCGCCAAATCCAGGCGCCTTGACGGCGACGCCGGTGAACGTGCCGCGCAGCTTGTTGACCACCAGGGTCGCCAGCGACTCGCCCTCGACGTCCTCGGAGATGATCGCCAGCGACTTGCCGGACTGCATCACCTGCTCGAGCACCGGCAGGACGTCCCGCACGGAGCCGATCTTCTGGTTCGCGATCAGGATGTATGGGTCCTCGAGGACGGCCTCCATACGGTCCTGGTCGGTCACCATGTACGGCGAGATGTAGCCCTTGTCGAACTGCATCCCCTCGGTGAACTCGAGCTCCATCCCGAAGGTCTGGCCCTCCTCGACGTTCACCACGCCGTCCTTGCCGACCTTCTCGATCGCGTCGGCGATGACGTTGCCGATCTCCTCGTCAGCGGCCGAGATGGCTGCGACGCGGGCGATCTGCTCCTTGCCCGAGATCTCCTGCGACTGCTCCGAGCGCAGGTTCTCGACGACCTGGTCGACGGCCTTCTCGATCCCTCGGCGCAGGGCCAGGGGGTTGGCGCCGGCGGCCACGTTCTTGAGCCCGTGGCGAACGATCGTCTGTGCCAGCAGGGTCGCGGTCGTCGTGCCGTCACCGGCGACGTCGTTGGTCGCCGTAGCGACCTCCCGCACGAGCTGGGCGCCCTGGTTCTGGAAAACGTCCTCGATCTCGATCTCGCGAGCGATGGTGACGCCGTCGTTCGTGATCGTCGGGGCGCCGAACTTCTTGTCGAGGACGACGTAGCGGCCCTTCGGGCCGAGCGTCACCTTGACTGCGTTGGCGACCGCGTCTACGCCGGCCTTCAGCGCGTCACGTGCCTCCGCGTCGTACTTGAGCTCCTTGTGAGCCATATTCAGTGGTTCCTTTCGCTAAGGGTCTTGAGAGCGGGCGGGTAGGGCTTAGACGACCTTGGCCAGGACATCGGTCTGGCGCAGGACAAGCAAGTCCTCACCCTCGACCTTGATCTCCGTGCCGCCGTACTTGGAGTAGAGGACCTCATCTCCCTCGGCGACGTCGAGCGGGATGCGCTTCTCGCCATCCTCGTCCCAGGCGCCGTCGCCGACTGCCATTACCTTGCCCTTCTGGGGCTTCTCCTTGGCCGTGTCGGGGAGCACGATGCCACTGGCGGTGGTCTGCTCCTCCTCGACTGCCTTGACGATCAGCCTGTCGCCAAGTGGCTTCAGGTTCATACGTACACCTCCGTATTGTCCGCTTACTTACAAGCTTTCTGGACTCTGGCTGGCACTCTACAAGCGAGAGTGCCAAACGAGGTCTCAGTCTAGTGAACGACTATCCCTCGGCCAGGAGCTCGCAACCGAGCCTGGATGCCAGGCCTTGCGCTCCAGCGCGCATCAACCGAGCGTGGTTCCAGCGCAGGATCGGCCCCGCGAAGGGTGCCGCGAGCCGCAACCCGGGGCGGGCGAGCCGGACCCGCCAGTCGAACAGCACGGCGGTGGCCGGCGCGGAGCCGTCCGGCGCGGAGGCATCCAGCAGCCGCCAGACGCCGCTGCCGTCGAGATCCCCGCTGGCCTTCCCCTCGAGCAGGCGGGGAGCCTCGACCCGGGTTGAGACCATCTCGAAGCTGACCCCGTAGCGAACCGCGGCACGCCACCTGTAGCGGCCGCGCTGACCAACCCCCGTCTCCTCGCCGCTCGAGTGGCGCTCGGCGCCGACCAAGCCGGGCCACCACTCACTCCAGGTATCGGCGTCGTAGATCGCCTCCCAGACCGGGCCGCGCTCGCAGGCGAGCAGCCAGGTGGTCAGGAAGGAGAACTCGCGTCCGGCGGCCATCGTCGCGACGCCGGGTCCGCCCCGGCTCAGTTGTTGCGAGGCGTCTCGCCGTTGCCGAAGTGCGCGCGGGGCGGCTCGAGGATCTGCGAGAAGCGCACGACCGTGACCATGTCCTCCTGGGTCACCGGCCGCCCATAGATCTGGGTCATGAACGACGTCGTCTCCTCGACCCGGCGGAACTCGGGGTTGTCGTGCTCGATGTCGCGCGGCGAGAGGTCGCGAATCCGCTTCACGTCGACGTCATCGATCACCGCCGAGAAGATCTTCTCGCGAGGCGAGTGCTGGTGGCCGACGGTGATCCACACGACCTGGCCGCGCCGGTACTTGCGGGACTTGTCGCCGAGCCTGATCGTGGCGGTCTTCCGGCCGCGCTTGAGCTGGTCGATGAAGGCCGGAGAGAAGAAGTTGAGCGCGTAGATGCCACCTGTCATGCGATCCGCACCCTACCGGGCGCGGGACGCAGGGCCTTAGAAGATGTAGGCGCCAAGGCGGCGTGGCTCGAGCACCGTCACGCGCCCTCGGCCGACCCTCACGACGCCGGCCCGCTCGAGGGTGGCGAGGAAGCGCGAGACGCTCTCGCGCGAGGTCCCCGCGAGCTGTGCGAGGTCGGCCTGGGTCATCCGCACGGTCACCTGCTCGTGGCCGGGGCCGCTGACCTCCTCGGAGATCAGCTGGGTGAGCACGCCGGCGACGCGGCTCGGCACCGTCTGGAAGGACTGGCGTGTGACGCGCTCGTTGGTCTCCCGCAGCCGCCGCGTCAGAGCGGTGATCAGCTTCGCCGCCAGCTCGCCGTTCTCGGCCACGACCCGCCGCACGTCGGTGGCGGGCAGGCCGATCAGCTCGCAGTCGGTGAGCGTCTCGACGCTGGCCGACCGGGTGCCGCCGTCGAACATCGCCAGCTCGCCGAAGAAGTCTCCCTCCCCCAGGGTCGCGAGCGCGATCGCGCGGCCGTCGGGATGCTCGCGGGTGACCCGCAGGTCGCCGGAGCGCACGATGTAACAGGCGTCGGAGCGATCGCCCTCGTGAAAGACCCGGACGCCACGTGGTAGTGAACGCGGGACCGCGACGCGCGCGATACGGTCGAGGTCGGGCGCTGAGAGCTCATCGAAGAGCGGCACGCGGGCGAGCAAAGCCGCGGGCGAGTTCGTCTCGGTGGTCATCCTTCCTCCCTCGACGAGTATCCCGGCTCGTCGCCGCGGGCGTCGGGCGACGGACGTCGGGCGATCGGCTGGCGCGATGGCTCAGGTCTGGCAACTCGGGCACCAGTAGGCGGTCCGGTTGGCGTCGCCCTGGCCTCGGGAGCGAACCTCCCCCCGACACCGCGGGCATCCGCTGCGGCCGGCGCGGTAGATCGAGCGCGGACGCCGGCCCTTTGCGATCGAGATGCGCATCACCCGCTCGTTCTCGGCGACTACCGATTCGAGCTCTGAGGCGCTCAGGGCATCGACCTGTCGCCAGGGGCTGATCCCAGCGCGAAAGCACGCCTCGTTTCGGATCGCGTTGCCGATCCCGGAGATGATCCGCTGGTCGAGCAACGCGTCGCCGAGCTCCCGCCCGGCGCCTCGGATGCGCAGGCGGGCGGCGGCGGCCTCGAGGTCGAACCCGGCGGCCAGCGGATCGGGGCCGAGCTGGGCGAGGCCGGGGTCGTTTCGGATCCGTGACTCGCTGACCAAGCGGAGCAGCTTGCCGTCGGCCTGAGCGGCGATCGCGCGGCCCTGGGCTAGGACCAGCCACGGCCTGCCGAAGGGCATCCGACCGTCGGCCGTGATCCGCCAGCGCCCGTTCATCCCCAGGTGGCTGTGGATCACGAGCTCGCCCGAGAAGTGCGCCAGCAGATGCTTCCCCCGCGCCTCGACGAGCTCCAGAGTGCGGCCCTGGAGCGACTTGGCGCGGCCGTGGATCGGGGAGCGGGGGCTCGGGGCGTCGGCGAGCTCGATCACGCGACCGGCGAGGGCCGTGCGCAGCCGGTTCGCAGCTCGATGGATCGTGTCGCCCTCCGGCATCGATCCATCTTGACCGCAGCGCCACGCGGGCCGCAGCGCCACGCGGGCCGGAGCGCTACGCGGCGCGATGCGTCGCGTGACCGACCCCAGCGACCGGCTCTCCGAGGCCCCGGCCGGCCGTCAGCGGTTGCGGTAGCCGAAGTCGACCGTGTAGGTCGCGGCGTGGTTCTGCCCGAATGGCCCCTCGGCCTTGATGCCCACGCCGAGGTGGTGGTAGCGGCCGGCCAGCAAGATCACGCGGTGCGAGGAGGAGTGCATCCAGGCGTCGACCATCGCTCGCGGCGTTCCGCGCCTGCCCCGCCCCCAGCCGATCACCTCGCCGTAGGCGTAAACCCTCGCGTTTCGCATGTAGCCGGTGCGCCGGATCCGCTCCCCGAGCGGAGCTTCGCCGCCGCACTGGTGAGAGAAGCAGCGCGAACGCGTCATCTTGCGCGAGTGCTTGACGGAGGCGCGGGCGAGCTTGGCGTTGGCGCTCGCCCGGCCGGCGTTGTGCGCTTGTCGGCGCTTCTTGATCAGGCAGACGACCGCGCGGCGCAGCTTGCGTGGGGCGGCGCGGCCTGGGACGGCCTTCGTGTGACTGCATCCGCCGCGCTGGGCCGCCTCCGCGAGAGCTGGCTGACCAGCCGGCCCGATCGAGAACACGGACACTGTCAGGGCGGTCAGGGCGAGCGCGATGGACGACCCCAGAACTACCCGTACCGGATGGAAACTCATCATATGCGCGCGAGACCTTAACCAAATGCTCAGACAACACGCAAGTCCCTAAGAACTAGCTCATATTTGCAGCGGTTATCTGAAACGAGGCTCAGGCTGGCGTGACCAAGCGGCGCGGCTGGCGCGAGAATCCCGCCGCCACGAGCGCCGGCTCGAGCGCGCTGCCGATCACCGGTTCGCCGTCGATTCGCTCGATCCCGAGCTTGCCGAGGCGGCCGGCCGCCACGAATCCCGCCAGGCTGCGGAGCGCCTCGTCGAGCCCGTCGCCCTCGAGCCCGACCAGGCGCAGCAGGCCCTTGCC
>JACDBR010000272.1 GCA_013694825.1 Solirubrobacterales bacterium | reverse complement strand
GTTCTTCACCACGGTCAAGCTCTGCGCCTACGCGGGCATCCTGATCTCGCTGCCGCTGCTGCTCTATCAGGTCTACGCGTTCATGCTTCCGGCGTTCAGCCCGGCCGAGAAGAAGGTCGTTCTGCCCTTCCTGCTCACGGTGCCGTTCCTGTTCATCACCGGCGTCGTCTTCGCCTACTACGTCGTCGTCCCCGCCGCGGCCAACTTCCTCTTCAACTTCAACTCGAGCGAGTTCAACATCCAGGTCAGGGCGAGCGAGTACTACGGCTTCCTGATCACGACCCTGGCTGCGGTCGGAATCATGTTCCAGATCCCGATCGGCGTGCTCTCAGTCACGCGCCTGGGGATCGTCTCGGCCGAGACGCTGCGCCGCAACCGCCGCTACGCTTTCCTAGTGATCGCCGTGCTGGCGATGCTGTTGCCCGGCACCGACCCGGTGACGATGCTGATCTCGATGGCGCCGCTGCTGGTGCTGTGGGAGTTCTCGGTCCTGGTCGCGCGGCGTTTCGGCAAACCGGGCTCGGACTTCGATGACGACGGCCCCGGCGACGGCGGCGACGGCCCAGACGATCGCGACCCCGACGTCGACGGCTCCGGCGGCGGCGAGGCGCGCGGCGGGCCGGGTGAGGACGACGTAGACGACGCCGGTGAGGGCGACGCAGACGACGAGCCAGTGGGCGCTGCTGGGAGCGCCGCCGGCGAGGAACCCGACCCGGGCGAGAAGACCTACCCGAGCCCGTTTCCCGAGCGCGTCGGGTAGCCCCGGCCGACCCGGGCGGGTTCAAGCCAGCTTTCGGATCGCTGGCTAGGGTGAAACGATGCTCTTCGACTTACGCAGTGGCAAGCGCCGCCGGGTCGTCCAGGTTGTCTTCAGCTTCCTGGCGCTGATCTTCGCGGTCGGCTTCATCGGCTTCGGGATCGGCGGCGACGTCTCGATCGACCCCGCCGAGCTGTTCGGCGGCGGCAGCGGGGAGGCGTCCTCGACCTATGACGAGCAGATCGAGAACGCCGAGCAGGCGCTCGCCGAGGACCCCGAGGACGAGCGCGCGCTCCTCAATCTGGCCGAGTACCGCTACCTGGCCGGCCGCGAGTCGATCGGATTCGACGAGGAGACCGGTCAGACGGAGGTGACCGACGAAGCGCGTTCGGAGATCGATCAGGCGCTCGACGCCTGGGAGACCTACCTCGCGAGCGATCCGAAGAAACCGGACGTGTCCACCGCCGATCAGATGGTCCAGGCCTACTTCCTGATCGGTGACTTCGGGGGCGCCGCCGCGGCCCAGGAGGTGATCGCCGACCAGGACGACTCGGTTCAGAACCTCTACTCGCTCGCCTATTACCGCCTCGCCGACCTCGATCTCGCCGCCGGACGCAAGGCCGCCGACGAGGCGATCGCCGCCGCCTCGGGCAGTGAGCGCAAGCAGCTCGAGAAGGCGCTCGGGCAGCTCGAGACGCAGGTCGCCGCCGAGAAGAAGCGGATCGCCCAGCAGGCGACAGGCGGCCAGGCGGCGGGGGAGGAGGCGCTCCAGGACCCGTTCGGCGGCCTCGGCGACGGCGGCGAGCTCGCCCCGCCCCCGACGCCGTAGGCGCCCCGACGGCGCCTCAATATCCCTCGGTAGCATGGCCCGCCGCGGGCCGTTAGCTCAACTGGCAGAGCAGGAGACTCTTAATCTCAAGGTTGAAGGTTCGAGTCCTTCACGGCCCATCGAACGGTTGCTTGGTCGGCCGCGACCCCGACCGGTCGCTGAGAGCCAGCTCGGGCCGTGGCGCGGCCTCATGAAACCGACGAGAGCCCCGCGGCGAGCGCGAAGCCGAGCGCGGTCAGGAGCCCTGCGTAGCGGCCGGCCTGCTTGCGGGCGTCGGGGATCATCGAGTCGCTCAGCATCACCAGCAGCGCCCCGGCCGCGAAGCCATTGATCGCCGCCTGGGCCTCCCCCGAGGCGGCGTCGGCGGACAGGTAGCCGACCACGCTCGCCAGGGCGCAGATCAGCGCGATCGTGGCCCATAGGCCGAGCACTCGAGCCCGCGAGGTTCCGGGCTCGCTCTCCATCGAGACCGCGGAGCCGATCGCTTCGGGAAGGTTGGAGACGAAGATCGCGACCATCAGGCTGGCCCCGATGCCGTCGCCGGCCGCGAGGCCGATCCCGAGCACGAGCTGCTCGGGCACGCCGTCGAGGAAGGCGCCGAGCGCCAGCGCCGGGCCCGACTGCGAGGCCTGCTCCCGGCCTCGCTTGCCCCGGCCGCCGGCGTAGCGACGTGAGATCACGCCGTCGAGCGCGAAGTAGGTGATCGCGCCGAGCCCGAGCCCGAGCCCGGTCCAGCCGAGCCCGCCGATCGCGAAGCCCTCCTCGGCGAGCTCGAAGGAGACGGCGCTGATCAGAGCCCCGGCGCCGAACGCCAGGATCAGCCCGACCTGTCTGGCCGGCCACCGCCTTGCGAACGCCAGCACGGCGCCGAGGACCAGCGACGAGGCCGCCAGGGCGCCCCAGCCGAGCGCGCTCAGCACCTCAGGGTCCGATCGCTGCGCCCGCCGAGCATCCGATCGCCAGCCTAGCCGCGGACATCGGGCCACCCGGCTCCGCCCGACGGTCGCACCGAGCGGCTGCATGACTGGACCGCTGGACAAACACCCCGTGCCCGCGGCACATCACACTTCTCGGATGGGAGAGCGGCGCCAGATCGTCAGCTTCGGCGGCGGCGGCCTCTCGATGGAGCCGGGCAACCGGCTGCTCGACGAGTTCGTGCT
>JACDBR010000270.1 GCA_013694825.1 Solirubrobacterales bacterium | reverse complement strand
GCTGCTACTGGCGCCGATCGGCGTGCTCGAGCTGGCCCACCGCCGCGCCGAGCTCGCGGTGGCGGCGGCTGCGCGCGCCGAGGGCCTGCCGCTGGTGATCTCGAGCCAGGCCTCGGTGCCGACGGAGGAGATCGCGGCGGCGCTGGGCGAGGAGCCGAGTTGGTTCCAGCTCTACTGGTCGACCCGCGACGAGCTGGTCGAGAGCTTCGTAGCCCGTGCCGAGCGCAGCGGCTGCGAGGCGATCGTCGTCACGCTCGACACGACCCTGCTCGGCTGGCGCCCGCAGGACCTCGACCTCGGCTCGCTGCCGTTCCTGCGGGGCATGGGCATCGCCCAGTACACGAGCGATCCGGTTTTCCGACGGCTGATCGGTGACGGCGTGCCCGGCGAGCCGCCGCCAGATCCGCGCCCGACGCCGGCGGCGCTCAAGGCGCTGATCGAGCTGACCCGGCGTTTCCCGGCGCCCTTCTTGGAGGCGCTTCGCTCCGGCGACGCCCGCGCCGCAGTGCAGAGCTTCATCCGCATCTACAGCCGTCCGACCCTCACCTGGGAGGAGCTGCCGTTCCTGCGCGAGCGGACGAGCCTGCCGATCGTGCTGAAAGGCGTTCTGCACCCCGACGACGCCCACCGCGCGATCGAGGAAGGGATCGACGGGCTCGTCGTCTCCAATCACGGCGGCCGCCAGATCGATGGCGAGATCGCGACGCTCGACGCGCTGCCGGAGATCGCTTCCGCGGTAGACGGCCGCATCCCCGTCCTGTTCGACTCCGGCATCCGTGGCGGCGCTGACGTCTTCAAGGCGCTGGCGCTCGGCGCCGACGCGGTCCTGCTCGGGCGCCCTTACGTCTACGGGCTCGGAATCGCCGGCGCCGCGGGCGTCCGTGAGGTGCTCCAGAACGTCGTCGCCGAGCTCGACCTGACTATGGGCCTCTCGGGCTGCCGCTCGATCGCGGAGATCGGGCCCGAAGCGTTGGCCGGTGCCGTCTCGAACCCCGTTTCGTCGCCCCGGTGAGCGCCGCGGCGGGCCGCAGTTTGTGACCGGCTCGGACCGCGATACGAGGGCCGACGCCGCCGAGGCCCACTCAGGTGGGCACGGCGAGAGCACCAAGGCGATCCTCGCGGCCTTCATCGCCAACATCGGGATCGCCGCCACCAAGTTCGTCGGCTTCCTGATCACCGGCTCTTCCTCCCTGTTGGCCGAGGCGATTCACAGCGTCGCCGACTCCTCCAACCAGGGGCTCCTCTTCCTGGGTGGCAAGCGAGCCGAGAAGCCGGCCACCGACCTGCACCCGTTCGGCTTCGGGCGCAGCCGCTACTTCTGGTCGTTCGTCGTCGCGATCGTGCTGTTCAGCCTCGGCGGCCTGTTCGCGCTGTATGAGGGCTGGCACAAGATCACCCACCCGGAGGAGATCAGCTCGCCGATCGTCGCCTTCGTGATCCTCGGGTTGGCGATCGGCTTCGAGGGCTTCGCGCTGCGAACGGCGATGCGCCACGCCCGGCCGCACCGTGGAGGCCGGAGCTGGCTTCGCTACATCCGCAGCTCGCGGAGCCCCGAGCTGCCGGTGCTCCTGGTCGAGGACAGCGCAGCGCTCGCGGGGCTCGTCTTCGCGCTGCTCGGGGTGACCCTGTCGGTGATCAGCGGCGAGCCGATCTTCGACGGCATCGGGACGCTCGCAATCGGGGCCTTGCTCGTCTCGGTCGGGGTCTTCCTGGCGATCGAGATGCAGAGCCTGCTGCTCGGTGAGGCCGCCACCGACGAGCACCAGGGGAGGATCCGAGCCGCTTTCGCAGCCAGCCCGGAGATCGACCGCCTGGTCTCACTGATGACCCAGCACCTGAGCCCCGACGACCTCCTCGTCGCGGCGAAGGTGGTGTTCGCTTCCGGGCTCTCGGCGAGCGACGCGGGAGAGGTGATCAACGCCTGCGAGGCGAGGATCCGCGACGCCGTCCCGATCGCGACGAGGATCTACATCGAGCCCGCGGCGGGGAGCGACGCCGCCGCAACGCCCGGCAGTGCGGCTCCAGAGCCCGAGGGGCCGCACCCCGTGAACTGAAGCGCGATTCCGCTGCCCGTCCAGCGGGCGGCCTAGCGGATCGAACACCACCCTGGTCCAGGCGGGAGCCGCGCGCGCTTGCGTCGTGATCGCGAACGTTCCCACGGCTTGGCTCCGTAGGTCGGACGTTGCCCCCGTCGCGGGTACCAATGCCGGGCGTCGGGTAGCACCCATCCATGTCCGAGCCATCCATCGCCACTGCCCTGGGCCGAGGCGCCGTCTCCGGCCTGGCTGGCACGGCGGTCATGACCGCCTTCCAGAAGCTCGTCGAGATGCCGTTGACCGGCCGCGACGACAGCTACGCGCCCGCGAGCTTCGCGCAGAAGGTCCTTCCGATCCAGGCCAAGAGCCAGCGGCGCCGAAAGGCCCTGAACTACGCCGTGCACTTCGGCCTCGGACTCGGCTGGGGCGCGGCGTATGGAGTAGCGGCCCGCAGCGGGCTGCGCGGCCAACGCGCGGTCGCCGCGGTGTTCGCGACGGTCTACACAGGAGACGTGCTCCTCAACACGGCGCTCGGCCTCTACGAGCCGCGGCAGTGGTCCGCCCGCGACACCGCTATCGACGTCGTCGACAAGCTCGTCCAGGCGGAGGCCACGGGCGTGATCTACGAGAGATTGAGCGCCTGAGCGGGCTCAGTCGGTCTGCGGCGCGTAGCGACGGTGCAGCATCAGATCGTTGCCGTCCGGGTCGCTGAAGAAGGCCATGTGGCAGACGCCCGTGTCCATCATCTCGCCGCTGAACTCGACTCCCTTGGACTCGAGCTCGGTGCGTGCGGCCGCGACGTCGTCGACCTGCAGCGCAGGATGGGCGTTCTTCTGCGGTGCGAACTCCATCCCGAACTGCTCCGGAACCCAGATCCCGAAGTACGTCTCACCGACCCAGAACTCGAACCGCGCCCCGTCGTCACGCCGGCGCCAAGGACGCCGGCGTGGCCCACTTCACGATCTCGGCCAGCGGAGACCTGCTGATGCACCAGCCGCTACTCGATCGCGCCCGCGCCAACGGCAGCGGCGGCGATTACGACTTCGGCCCGTTCTTCGACAAGATCGCGCCATACGTCGCCAAGGTCGACCTCGGCCTCTGCCACGCCGAGGCGCCGATGGGTCCCGGGCCGCCGACGACCTATCCGATCTTCAATACGCCGAGGGACCTCGCGAAGTCGATCCACCGCAGCGGCTGGGACGCCTGCTCCACCGCCTCGAACCACTCGCTCGACGGCGGCCAGGCTGGGATCGGCGGGACCGCTGACGCGCTCGACGACGCCGGCGTCAAGCACACCGGGTCGTTCTCCTCGCGCCAGCGCAGCAACGAGCCGACGTTCCTGCGCGTCGACGGCGTCAAGTTCGGCTTCGTCGCCTACACCGATGCCACCAACGGCTTGCGCCCGCCCCATTCGTGGTCGCTGAACACCTATTCCGTGTCCGAGCCGAAGGCCGGCGCCAAGGCGATCATCGCCGACGCTCGCAAGGCCCGCGACAAGGGTGCCGACGCGGTGATCGTGCAGATGCACTGGGGCCGTGCCGACCTGGGTCCGCCTCGGCGAGTATGTCGTCCTACCGGCGAAGGCCTCCTCAGGTCCGAGCAATGCAGGCGCCCTGCGCGACTCCTACAGGCGGACGGTCCGCGTCGTTGGCAAAGCGAGGGCTTCGGGCCCGGGTTCTGAGGCTCTGCGGCAGCGCGCCTAGACAGCGACGTCAGCCATCGCCTCGCCCGGTCGAAGCGTCCGGACGTGGCTGGCGTCGCCCCCATCGTTCTTGGCCCGGTAAAGCTCTGCATCGGCAAGACGCAGGAGGCGCATTGCGGTTAGTCCAGCCGGCAGTGTGTCCTCGCAGACGACGCCGCCGATGCTGGCCCTCACCTGCGCGCGCGAGCAAATTGCGTCGCAAAGCTTCGAGGCGACGGCGCGGGCGCCGTCGATACGTGTCTCTGGCAGCAGCGCAACGAACTCATCGCCCCCAAACCGGGCGACCGCGTCACTGCCACGCAGCTCGGACTCG
>JACDBR010000269.1 GCA_013694825.1 Solirubrobacterales bacterium | reverse complement strand
CCCTGCCGCCATCGTCGCCGAGGCGCGAGGCGCAGAAGGCGTCGGCGACAGCGGGGTCGCCGAAGCGCACGAGCAGCGAGCCCTGCAATGTCACCGCCATCAGCTCGATCACGCGCCGGGCGCGGCGCTCGATCTCGACCGGGTCGGAGAGCTCTGTGTCGAGCGCGGCGATCGCCGCGTCAAGCCGGCGGTCGCCGCCGCCAGCCTCGCCGAGCTCGGCGCGGAATGCCTCGAGAGAGGCCGGACTTCGCGCCATCGCGCGCAGCGCGTCGAGGCACTGGACGTTTCCCGAGCCCTCCCAGATCCCGTTCAGCGGCGACTCGCGATAGAGCCGCGGGATGCCGGACTCCTCGACGTAGCCGTTGCCCCCCAGGCACTCGAGCGACTCTGCGGCGTGCGAGGGCGCGCGCTTGCAGGTCCAGTACTTGAGCACTGGTGTGGCGAGGCGCTTGAGCTCGGCCGCCTGCGGGTCGCCGGCCGCCGCCTCGTCGTAGGCGCGCGCGAGGCGCATCATCGCGACGCTCGTCGCCTCCGACTCGATTGCGAGGTCGGCGAGCACGTTCTCCATCAGCGGCTGGTCGATCAGGAGCCGCCCGAAGGCCGCGCGGCGCCCGGCGTGGTGGATCGCCTGGGAGACGCCGATCCGCATCGCGGCGGCGGAGCCGATCACGCAGTCCAGGCGAGTGTGGTTGACCATCTCGATGATCGTCGGCACGCCGCGCCCCTCCTCTCCGACCAGCCGAGCCCAGGCGCCTCGCAGCTCGATCTCCGAGGACGCGTTGGAGCGGTTTCCGAGCTTGTCCTTGAGTCGCTGCAGATGAATCGCGTTGCGCTCGCCGTCGGGACGGAAGCGCGGCATCAGAAAGCACGAGAGCCCGGCCTCGGTCTGGGCGAGGACGAGGAACGCGTCGCACATCGGAGCCGAGCAGAACCACTTGTGGCCGGTCAGCTCGTACTCCTCCCCGGGGCCGGAAGCCCCCAGCGGCACCGCCACCGTGGTGTTGGCGCGGACGTCCGAGCCGCCCTGCTTCTCTGTCATCGCCATCCCGCAGAGCGCGCCGGGCTTCTCGCCCGCCGGGACGGCGCGCCCGTCGTAGGCGAGCGAGGTGAAGAGCGGCTCCCAATCGGCAGCGAGCTCGGGCTGGGCGCGCAGCGCAGGAATCACCGAGGCGGTCATCGAGATCGGACAGCCGACGCCGGCCTCCGCCTGGGAGAAGCTCGCGAACATCGCAGCACGGGCCACCTGAGCGCCGGGGCGAGAGGACTCGCGCCACGGCAGCGCGTGCAGCCCGAAGCCGACGGCGGCGGCGAGCAGCTCGTGATAGGAGGGGTGGAAGTCGACCTCGTCGATCCGATGGCCGAAGCGGTCGTGGCTGCGGAGCCGGGGCGGGTTCTCGTTGGCCTCGAAGCCGAGCCGGATCGCCGTTTGCGAGCCGGCGTAGGCGCCCACCTCCTGGGCCCGCTCCCGAGCCCAGCCCCCGCCCTCGCGCTCCAGCGCCTCGACCAGTGCCCGGTCAGACTCGAAGACGTTGTGGCCCTCGAGCGGGGTCGACTGGTTGGTGACCGCGTGGGTGGTCGAGGCGGGCCTGTCGGCTAGGGAGCTCATCAGCCGCCAATCGTAGGTGCGATCACGGGCAGTCGTACAGCTCGCCGAGCCGCCCCGTCCCGAACAGCTCGGCCAGCGGCGTGAACTCCTCGTCGGCCGCGAACGAGTAGGGGACGCTGAGGAACTGGCCGTCGGCCGTTGGCTCGGAGGCATCGAGGCCGGCCGCCTCGGCGGCCTCGGGGTCGAACCCGGCGGGGTCGGCCTCGCCGTCGAGCTCGAAGATGATCTCGCCGCTGGAATCACCGAGGTCCTCGCCGATCGCAAGCTCGACGATGCAGGCGGCCGAGGCGGGCGGACTGGCGAACGGGGTGGCCTCGGCGGCGATCCGAGTCGCTCCCTCGGGGCGTTCGAGCACCGCCCGAAGCGCCTCCGGGCCGCCCGCGGGGTCGGCGACGAGGGCGGCCAGGGTGTCGTCGCTGCCGGCGACGAGCACGACCCCGTCGGGCCCTTCGGCGACCGCCGAGTAGATCGAGCTGCCGATCCCCTGCTCGCCGCCGTTGGCCGGGTTGGAGAGAATGCCGTCTCGCTCGACGAAGCCGCGGCGGCTCAGCACCTCGGCGATCTCATCGAAAGGCTGGTCGGTCGCGATCGCAGCGGTACGAGTCGTGAACAGGTCGGCCGCGGCGGCGTGTATCAGGCTGCCGTCCATCGCCTCGGCCAGCGGGTCGTCGTCGATCAGCAGCTGCGAGACGACCCGCACCTGGGGCAGCACGAGGGCGCCCGAGCGCACGAGCCTCTGCTCGTCGGGCTCGAGCTCGGCCAGCTCGAAGCCCGAGACGTCGGCATCGGCCGCCAGCCCGAGCTCCGAGCGCAGGGCGTCGAAGTCGACGACGGCGACCTGAGGCGCGGCCGGCGGCAAGTAGTCGGCAAGCTCGCCCGCCCCCGGCCGCGCGTCGTCCCCCGAGCCGGCGCACCCGCTCGCCAGCAGGCCGCTGAGCAGCGCCGCCAAGAGCGCCGTCGAGGCTCGTGACATCGGACTTGGCGCCCGGGACATCGACTCCAAGCTACTCGGCGGAGCCCCGTGGAGCGCGCCGATTGGGAGTGCTCAGCACTCGCTAGGGTCCGCGCTCCACCGGCCGGAAGGGACCATCCGTAGATGGCGAAGATCGAAGTCTCCAACCCGATCGTCGAGCTCGACGGCGATGAGATGACCCGGGTCATCTGGGCGTTCATCAAGCGAAAGCTGATCCTTCCCTACCTCGACATCGAGCTCGACTACTACGACCTCGGGATCGAGAACCGCGACGCCACCGGCGACCGTGTCACCGTTGACGCTGCGACGGCGATCAAGCAGCACGGGGTCGGCGTCAAGTGCGCGACGATCACGCCGGACGAGGCGCGGATGGAGGAGTTCGGCCTCAAGCGGATGTACCAGTCGCCCAACGGCACGATCCGCAACATCCTCGGCGGCGTCATCTTCCGTGAGCCGATCGTGATCTCCAACGTCCCGCGGCTGGTTCCGGGCTGGACCAAGCCGATCGTGATCGGCCGCCACGCGTTCGGGGACCAGTACCGAGCCGAGGACCTGGTGATCCCCGGCGAGGGCACGCTGACGCTGACCTTCACGCCGAAGGCGGGCGAGCCGATCGAGGTCGAGGTCTACGAGTTTCCCGGCGGCGGCGTCGCGCTGGCGATGTACAACCTCGACGAGTCGATCCGCGACTTCGCTCGCGCCTCGATGCGCTACGGCCTCGAACGCGAGTTTCCGGTTTACCTGTCGACCAAGAACACGATCCTCAAGCGCTACGACGGGCGCTTCAAGGACCTCTTCCAGGAGGTCTACGAGAGTGAGTTCGAGCAGGACTTCGAAGCCAAGGGCCTGACCTACGAGCACCGCTTGATCGACGACATGGTGGCCGCGGCGCTCAAGTGGGAGGGCGGCTACGTGTGGGCGTGCAAGAACTACGACGGTGACGTGCAATCCGACACCGTCGCCCAGGGCTTCGGCTCGCTGGGGCTGATGACAAGCGTGCTGATGACGCCCGACGGCCAGACCGTCGAGGCCGAGGCGGCTCATGGCACCGTCACTCGCCACTTTCGCCGCCATCAGGCGGGCGAGGCCACTTCAACCAACCCGATTGCCTCGATCTTCGCCTGGACACGGGCGATCGGCGCCCGTGGTCGTCTCGATGAGACGCCGAAGGTCGGCGAGTTCGCCGAGGCGCTCGAGCGCGTCTGCGTCGAGACGGTCGAGAGCGGGAAGATGACCAAGGACCTGGCGCTGCTGGTCGGAGACGAGCAGGATTTCCAGACCACCGAGGAGTTCCTCGACGCGATCGACGAGAACCTCAGCAAGGCGATGGCCTAGTCCTCGCCCATTTACGCGTTTCACCCCCCGAACCGAGGAGTTGACGGCTACGTGAGCACCCCCGTGAAAGTCACAGTCACCGGCGCCGCCGGCCAGATCGGCTACGCGCTCGTCTTCCGCGTCGCGAGCGGCCAGCTCTTGGGCCCCGAGACGCCCGTCCACCTGAACCTGCTCGAGATCCCAGATGCCGTGGGGGCGGCCGAGGGAACTGCGATGGAGCTCGACGACGGCGCCTTCCCGCTGCTCGCCGGCGTCGATGTCTACGACGACGCGACTCGTGCCTTCGACGGCACCGGCGTCGGGCTCCTGGTCGGCGCCCGTCCTCGTGGCAAGGGCATGGAGCGCTCCGACCTGCTCGAGGCAAACGGCGGCATCTTCAAGCCCCAGGGCGAGGCGATCAACGCCGGCGCGGCCGACGACGTCAAGGTGCTCGTGGTCGGAAACCCGGCCAACACGAACTGTCTGATCGCGATGTCGAACGCCCCCGACGTGCCAAGCGAGCGCTTCACCGCGATGACCCGTCTCGACCACAACCGCGCGATCGCCCAGCTCGCCAAGCGCACCGGGGCCGAGGTCGCCGACGTCAAGAAGATGACGATCTGGGGCAACCATTCGACGACCCAGTACCCCGACCTCGTCAACGCCGAGGTGCGGGGTCAGAGCGCCTGGGACGCGGTCGCCGACGAGGCCTGGATCGCCGATGAGTTCATCCCAACCGTCGCGAAGCGGGGCGCGGCGATCATCGAGGCGCGCGGCGCGTCGAGCGCCGCCTCGGCGGCCAGCGCGGCGATCGACCACGTCCACGACTGGGTCAACGGCACTCCCGACGGCGACTGGGTTTCGATGGCCGTGCCATCGGATGGCTCCTACGACGTGCCGGAAGGGATCGTCAGCTCCTTCCCGGTCACCTGCTCGGGCGGCGAGTGGTCGATCGTCGAGGGCCTCGAGGTGACGCAGTTCTCGCGCCAGCGGATCGACGCCAGCGCCGAGGAGCTGAGCTCGGAGCGCGACGCGGTCAAGGACCTGATCTAGCGCGGCGGGCGCCCCCGCCGGGGGACGCCCGCCGGCCGCGCGCATGGGTCAGGTCGAGCTCTTGGCTCCGCTCTCGCTCGAGACCCCGTCGCTCGACTCGGCCCCGGCTCGTGAGCCCGCGGCGGTCGGATGGTAGGAGCGCCCGTCCTTGCGGACCTTGCCGTCGGCCTGGAGCTCGCTCAGCACCCGGTAGAGGTAGTTGGGCTTGATGCTC
>JACDBR010000267.1 GCA_013694825.1 Solirubrobacterales bacterium | reverse complement strand
CCTCGGCGTTGTGCTGGGTCGCCGGGTCGGCCCACATGCGGTCGTTCATCGCCGGCGCGACCAGCCGCGGCGCCGGGCAGGCCAGGAAGCACGTCGTCAGCATCGAGTCGGCGTGGCCCCCGGCCAGCTTGGCGAGCGTGTTGGCCGACGCAGGGGCGACGAGCATCGCCTCGGCGCCCTCGGCGAGCGCCAGGTGGCCGATCGGGTCGTGCCCGGCGGCGGACGATGATCCGGGGTATGCGCCGCGCATCGGGTCGCGCTCGAACTCTTCGCCCAGCACCGGAGCGCCGACGATGCCCTCGAAGGACGCGCGACCGACGAAGCGCTCGGCCGTCGGAGTCATCAGCACGCGCACCCCGTGGCCGGCCAGGGTCGCCAATCGGGCGAGCTCGAGCGCCTTGTAGGCGGCAATCCCGCCGCTCACTCCGAGCAGCAGTCGCGCCATGGTCAGCAGCGCTTCCCGGGTCTAAGCCCGGTAGCGGTACTCCAGCTTGTCGTTGGCGAGCTCTTCGAGCGCGATCGTGAGGTAGTTGCCCGACTCGGTCTGGACCATCGGGGGCGTGTATTCCTCGTAGCTGCCCTCGCCGAGTGCCCGGTAGTAGCTGTTGAGCTGGCGAGCCCGCTTCGCCACCACCACCACCGCGGCGTAGTGCGAGTCGGTCTTTTCCATCAGCGTGTCTACGCGGGGCTTGATCATCGAGGCGATTGTAGCTCGCATGCGACTATCCGCTCGAGCTCCGCGGCAGCTCGCTCGACGCTGTCGTTGACGACTACGTGCGTGAACTCGTCGTGGGCGGCGAGTTCGTCCTCGGCTACCCGCAGCCGCTCGGAGATCTGCTCGTCGCTGTCGGTGCCCCTTCCGACGAGACGCTCCCGCAGCGCGCCGGGATCGGGCGGGGCGATGAAGACGAGCACGGCCTCGGGCATCGCGGCGCGAACCTGGCGGGCGCCCTGGACCTCGATCTCGAGCACCACCGAGGCTCCCGCATCGCGGCGGCGCTCGACCTCCGAGCGCAGGGTTCCGTAACGGTTGCCGCTGTAGCCGGCCCACTCGAGAAAGTCGCCGGCCGCCGCGCGGCGGTCGAAATCCGAGCGCTCGAGGAAGTGGTACTCGCGCCCGTCGCGCTCACCTGGGCGCGGCTGGCGAGTCGTCGCCGAAACCGAGGCTTCGATGCCGTCGACCCGGTCGAGCAGCTCACCGATCAGGGTCCCCTTGCCGACTCCGGAGGGGCCGGTTATGACGAACACCTTGGCGCTCACGGTCTGCTGGTGCAAGGCATGAAGCGCCAAGGCCTCGCCCCGCCGGCCGTCGCGGGACGACCGGCGCGGGCCTGGCCGGCTAGCGGCGAAGCAGCGTGACGAGCTCGGCGCGCTGACGCTGGGAGAGCCCGCCGATCGTCTTCGAGGGCGAGATCCGGCAGTGGTTGAGGATCTTGTTCGCCTTTACGCGTCCGTACTTGGGGACCGCGAGGAGCATGTCGATCGTCTTCGCCGAGAGCAGATACTCGGGTGGGTCCAGCAGCAGCTGCTCGACGCCGACCCTGCCGGCCTTCAGATCGCGCTTCAGCTTGGCCCGAGCCGTGCGGATCTCGTTGGCACGGGCGAGGGCCCGCATCCTCTGCTCGCGAGACCTCTCCGGGACTGCGGAGGCGGCGGCTGTCTCGGTAGAGGATGGTCCCACGGGCGGCGGCGAATATATCGCGGCGATTGGGAGGCGCAACCGGCCAGCGGCCAAAATGCGCCGAATTCGTTTCGACCTCAGGTCGAGGTCGAGAAGCAGGCGCCGCGAAAGCTCCGCGCGTCCCCGGCGCCGAGCAGGCGAAAATCACTCCGTGGCGCCCTCAGGACGAAGTTCGGCGAGCTCACGGGCAATCCGCTCACCGGCCATCGGGTCGCGAAAGCTCGCAGTGCCGACCGCAATCGCTAGCGCACCAGCGGCGAGGAACTCCGCGGCGTCGCGACCGGTCTCGATCCCACCCATCCCGATCACCGGGATCGAGACGGCCCCGGCGACGCGCCGCACGCCGTGGAGGGCTACCGCTCGCACCGAGGGGCCCGAGAGCCCGCCGCTGCCGGCGCCGAGCCAGGGCAAGCCGCTGAGGGGGTCGGCAGGCGCCGCCTTCAGCGTGTTGATCATCGAGACCGCGTCGGCGCCGCCCCGCTCGGCCGCCTCGGCGATCGGCGCGGGATCGGCGACGTTGGGGGTCAGCTTGACTATCAGCGGCTTCGGGGTCAGCGCTCGCAGCGATTCCACCAGGGCCTCCGTCTCGGAGGGCTGCTCGCCGACGATCAGGCCGGACTCGACGTTCGGGCACGACACGTTGAGCTCGAAGCCGGCCACCTGCTCGCGCTCGGCGAGGCCCGCGACCAGCTCGGCGAACTGCTCACGGCTCGTTCCCATGACCGAGACGATCAGCGGCACCGGCAACTCGCCGAGCTGGGGCAGGTCGTCGGCGAGGAAGCCCGCGAGGCCCTTGTTGGGCAACCCGATCGAGTTGACCATCCCGCCCGCGGACTCGAACAGCCTCGGCGGCGAGTTGCCCGGACGCGGCGCCGAGGTGATCGTCTTCGAGACGAAAGCCGAGAACGGAAAGCGCTCCAGCACCTCGTCCCCGAACGCCCGTCGGGCGGCGATCGCATCGAAGGTCCCGCTTGCGTTCAGCACCGGGCCGGAGAGCTCTATCCCGCAGAGGCCGGTCACGCTCGGTGCCCGGACCCGGCCGGCATCGCGGTCGCGATCCGCTCGCCCCGGACGGCCGGTCCCTCGAGGCAGAGGCGCATGAAGCCGCCGCCGGCCAGCGGCACGGCGCAGCCGAAGCAGGCGCCGAAGCCGCAGGCCATCGGCGTCTCCAGCGCGAGCTCGCAGGCCACTCCCGCTCCGGCGCACATCAGCCGCACCGCCTCGAGCATCGCCGGGGGGCCGCAGGCATAGACGGCCGAGCCGGGTGCGGCGTCGCCCTCGAGCATCACCGCCAGCAGGTCGGTGACGTAGCCCCGATGGCCGGCGTGGCCGTCCTCGGAAGCGAGCCGCACCTCCGAGCAGGAGAAGAGCTCGGCGACCCCGCCCGAGTGGCGCTCGTCGCGAAACCCGAGCAGGCTGCGCTGCGGAAAGCCGCGCCGCGAGAGCTCGCGCCGCAGCAGGGCCAGGGGCGCGATTCCGATCCCGCCGCCGACCAGGATCGCTCCCGCGGCGCCCGGAGCAAGCTCCAGCGGGCGCGAGAACGGGTTGCCCAGCGGCCCGGTGACCCAGAGACCGTCGCCGCCCGCGAGTGC
>JACDBR010000251.1 GCA_013694825.1 Solirubrobacterales bacterium | reverse complement strand
GGGGCCGCCTGATCGCTGAGCTGCCGCTGCTGCGCGTTCCGGCGCGAGGCACGGAGAGCTTCGACGCCGAGGCACGAGTTCCCCGCGGCATCGTCAAGGACGCGGCGGCGACGAAGTTCTTCACGGTCGCCTGCGTCCAGCGGCGCGGCTTCTCGGGTGCGCAGCGCTGCGAGCGTGCCGATGGCCGCACGACCGTGCTGCCGACCTTCGCCGGCGGCCGCTCGCTCGGCGACCCGCTCTTCCCGCAGGTAGGAAACCGCGGCTATGAGGTCTCTCACTACGACCTCGCGATCGACTACGACCCCGGCGACGGCACCCCCGGCGACCACGCGTTCCTGCCTGGCACCTCGACGACGATCGACGCCAGGGCGAGCCGAAACCTGAGCCAGTTCAGCCTCGACTTCCAGCGCTTCGACGTCTCGCGGGTGACGGTGGACGGCGACCCGGCGCGGTTCCGCTACGCGGGCACCGAGCCGCTCGGCGACCCGGCGGTCGTGACGCAGCTCAAGAAGCTCGTCGTAACTCCGGCCGAGCCGGTGCGCCGCGGAGCGCAGATGCAGGTCAAGGTCGATTACACCGGCACGCCGCGTGAGATGACCGACGCCGACGAATCGATCGAGGGCTGGATTCAGGCCTGCTACACGCCGACCGGCGGCTCGCGGACATGCGACGGCTCGTTCACGGTCAACGAGCCCAACGGGGCCCAGACGATCTTTCCGTCGAACAACTACCCGGCCGAGAAGGCGACCTTCGACACCGCGATCACCGTCCCGTCCGACAAGACGGCCTTTGGGGCCGGAGAGCTGGTCGGCGGCGCCCCGGTCGCCAACGGCGACGGCACCTCGACTTGGAGCTGGACGGAGGACGATCCGATCCCGACCTACCTGACCTCGGCCACGGTCGGCGACTTCACCTACGAGGAATCAGCCTTCGTCGAGGCCGAGACGGGGGAGGAGCTCGACGTCTACACCGGGGTCGACAGCACCGCGACGCCCGATCGGCTGCTGCTGATCCAGAGCCGCTTCGCGGAGATTCCGACGGTCACGAACTACCTGACGACCAACCTCTTCGGGGCTTATCCGTTCGACTCGACCGGCGGGGTCGCCGACCGCACCGACAACGTGTTCTACGCGCTCGAGAACGCAACCAAGCCGCACTACGCGGGCGGCAACAGCAACCCCAGCGTCGGCTCCAGCACGCAGGTCCATGAGCTCGCCCACCAGTGGATGGGCGACTCGGTCTCGCCCCGCGACTGGCTGGTGATTGGATTCAACGAGGGTTGGGCAACGTTCGCGGAGCTCGAGTACGCATTCGACAACTCGGGCGGCCCCGACCCTGCGACGTTCGCGGACGACTACTACGAGGACCCCGAGACCGACTGGTCGTTGGCCCCGGCCGACCTCGACGGCGACCCCGCGAACCTGTTCGCCGCGCCGACCTACGACCGGACCGCGGCGATGCTCCAGTACCTGCGCGAGATCCTCGGCGACGAGGAGTTCTTCGCCTTCGCCGAGCGGATCGCCCAGGAGTACGCCTACAGCACGATCTCCTGGCAGCAGTTCATCGACGAGGCGGTCGGGGCGAGCGGCTTCGGCGCCGAGCAGTCCGCTCAGCTCGAGGAGTTCTTCGAGCAGTGGCTCTACGGCGAGGTGCAGCCGACGCTGACCCCGGAGGACTTCGCCGGCTAGGCCGCTCAGATCTCCAGTCGCGAGTCCTCGTGATCGAGCTCGCGCTCGAGCCGGCGCATCATGTCGTCGTCGATCTGGCCCTCGTTACGAAGCTCGACCAGGGTCGCGCGCTGGGCATCGAGCAGCTCCCGGACTAGCCGCTGGTAGCCCATCGAGCGATCCTCGAAGGCGGTCGCCTCACCGTCGTCGTCGCCGAGCCGAGAGGTGAAGCGGCGGTGGCGATACTGGTAGAGGTTGCGGACCCGGTCGGCGGTCTCGGTGCGCACCCATTCCTCGCTGCGGAGCTCCTCGATCCGGCTCAGCGCCGACTCGGCGGTTCGCAGGCGGGCCCCGTTCTCCTCGGCCTCGAGCGTCTCGTCGTAGCCGTCGACCCCGAGCAGCCTGATCAGCGGTGGCAGGGTCAGCCCTTGGACGAGCAGGGTCATGAGGATCACGGCGAAGGCGAGGAAGAGGATCTCCTCGCGCTCGGGGAACGGGGCGCCTGAGTCGGTCGCCAGCGGCACGGCGAGGGCCGCCGCGAGCGAGACGGCGCCGCGCATCCCGGTCCAGGCGACGATCAGCGTGTCGCGCGGGTCCGGGGGGTCCTTCTCACGCAGCGAGCGGAAGGCGAATCGTGGCAGGTAGGTCGCCGGGAACACCCATGCCAGCCTCGCGACGATCACGGTGGCGCCGACGAGCAGGCCGTCGAGGATCAGCGCACCGCCGTCGAGGTCGCCGGTCGCGTCGAGCACGGCCGGAAGCTGGAGGCCGACGAGGACGAAGAGCGCCGAGTTGAGGACGAAGACGATGATCTCCCAGACCGCGTCGCCCTGGATCCGTGTCGTCGGCGTGGTCAGCTTCGAGGTCAGGCGGCCCATGAAGACCCCGACCGTGACCGCGGCGAGCACCCCCGAGACCCCGATCGCCTCAGCCGGCAGGTAGGCGAAGTAGGCGGTGAACAAGGCGACCGTGACCTCCACCGGCGGGTTGTCGAGCCGCTTGCGGATCACGGAGATCACGGCCCCGATCGCCACTCCGACGGCGATCCCGCCGAGCGCCGAGACGAAGAACTGTCCCGTGGCCTCGGCGAGGCTGAAGCTGCCGGTGACGACCGCGGCGACGGCGAAGCGGTAGGCGACGAGTGCGGTGCCGTCGTTGATCAGGCTCTCTCCCTCGACGATCGTCACGATCCGTGTAGGGACGCCGAGCCGTCGCGCGATCGCAGTCGCGGCGACCGGGTCGGTGGGCGACACGATCGCGCCGAGCACGAACGCCGGGCCCCAGGCGAAGCCGAGCGCGTGGTGGGCGACCAGCGCGACGCTCAGCATCGTCGCCAGGACGAGCCCGATCGCCAACAGCGAGATCGCCCGGACGTTGCGGCGCAGCTCGCGAAGCGGCGTGAAGAAGGCTGCCGCGTAGAGCAGCGGCGGCAGCAAGATGACCAAGACGAGGTCCGGCTCGAGCTCGACGCTCGGGATCCCGGGCACGAGGCCCAGTCCGAGCCCGCCGACGACCAGCAGGATCGGGTAGGGCACCCGCAGCAGCTGCGCGGCGACCAGCATCGCGACCACTGCCCCGAGGATCGCCGTCAGCGCGAGCTCGAGGTCCATCGGGTCTTCGGTCCGGCCAGGGTGGGCGCCGGCTCAGGGAAGCCCGGCGTGCGGACGTGGGGCGCGGGCGAGCAGCAGCACGGCCTCGGTCACGGGGGCGCGGGCCGACTCGAAGAAGTCCGGCGCGGCGCAGAGCAGCAGATCGCGCCCGTCCACTCCGCCGAGCGCGCAAGCGAAGATCCCCAGTCCGTCGGGGGCCGGGATCTGCTCGACTATCCCGCCGCCTTCGACGACTCGGCAACAGCGCCGGCCGATGGCGTCGGCCGCCCAGATGTGGCCCTCATCGTCGAGCGAGCAGCCGTCGGGAGCGAAGCCCAGGGCGCCGATGCTTTCCTCGAGCGGCGGCGTGGGCTCGACTTGCGAGAAGACGCGGCGATCGCTCAGCGAGCCGTCGGCGGCGATCGCGAAGGCGGTCAGACGGCTGGCGATCGTCTCGGCGACGATCAGCGTAGAGCCGTCAGGCGTGATCAGGGTGCCGTTCGGAAATCTCAGCTCGTCGGCGACCACGCGGCTCGACCCGTCGGGCTCGACCCTGATCAGGACCGTCTCCCGTGGGCTCTCGCCCGCCATCAGGTCAAAGCCGAAGCTGCCGACGTAGGCGGCGCCGCCGGCGTCGACGACCAGGTCGTTGAGATGGCCATCGGCGAGCCCGCCGAGCTCGGCGTGAACGCTCACCTCGCCGCCGGGCCAGCGCCGCAGCAGCTGGCGGTCCTTCATCGAGACGACGAGCATCGAGCCGTCGGGCATCCAGCCGAGCCCCGAGGGCTGGCCCTCAACCTCGAGCACGGTCTCCCGAGACCCTTCCGGGGTCACCGTCAGGACGGCGTGGGCGTAGAAGTCCGACACCCACCAGCGACCGTCGTGCCAGCGCGGGCCCTCGAAGAAGTGACCTCCCTCGAGCAGGACGCTTGGCTCCGAGCCGCTCACCGCCTCAGGGTAGAGGAGCGCGGGGTGGGGCCTGCGAGCGGAGCTCAGCGCCCGAGCTCGGCCCCGTAGCGATACGCCTGGATGTAGCCGCCCTTGCCGATCCGAAGCGCGTCGCCGGAGCGGCGCTCACCACCGTAGACAGCCTTGGTAGCCGCCACCAGGTTGAGGTAGATCGGCACCCGTGGGCCGGTGCCCTTGAGCGTCTTCCTGCGGGCGTCGCGGATCACCGCGAGCATTCCGGCCTTGCGGATCTCACAGGGGTCCGGATGGGCAGAACGCCCACGGGTGCAGTTGAAGCCGTTGAGGTCGCTCACCTGACCCTCGGTGGCCGAGACCTTCGCCGAGTTGCCCGAGCGCTTGATCGAGTTCGGCTTCTCGGAGAGGATGAGCTGCGACTGGATCAGCGCGTTGTAGGGCAGGCCGCCGAGCTTCGCCGTCGCCTTGGCATCGATCACCAGCTGCTCTCCGGCCTTCAGGCTCGGCAGCCGCAGCGAGAAGATGACGCGCCGGTCGGGGCTGTTGCCGCTGACCGGAAGCCGGCGGGTCTGCGGATTGGTCGAGCGCAGCACCCGGGCGTCGGGCGGAGGGCCGGGGTGGAATACCGCGGCGTAGACACGCCCCTTGTCCTGAGAGATCGTGCCGTCGTCGGAGTCGGTGCCGATCACGAGCTTCTGGCCTTGCTTCGCGCCGCCGTGGTAGGTGTCAATCAGCAGGTTGACGTGGCACTGGACGCACGGGAGCTGCTGATTGGCGCCGATCGTGCGGCTCGCGCCGGGCAGCACGAGGACGCAGTGGTGGTTTCGGTTCGGCAGGTCTTGGGCGCACTGGAGCTTCTTCCAGCCGGAGATCGCAAACGTGGCCTCATCGCCCTTGGCGTTCGCGCTCGATCCCAGGACGAGCTTGCCGCGCACGAACGGGCTGTAGGTGTAGGAGCGGCCGACACATTGAGGCATCGGCTCGAGGCAGGTCGTCGAGACCTCGACCTCGGCGTTGGCCTGGAGCGTGTCTCCTGGATGCACGGCTCCGACTCGCCGTGGCGGGATCGACATCGCGACCTTGGTCGTCGCGCCGGCCTTGCGGCCGATCTGGATCGTCTCGATCCGCTCCGAGCGATCGCCGCTGGTCGAGACGTTGAGGGTCTGCGGGTCACCCTGGCCGCTGGCCGAGCCAACCACGGCTGCGACCACGGCGAGCAGCAGGACGGCGAGCAGCGAGGCGCGCCCGGCGCCGGAGTCGGAAAGCTTCATCCGCAATCCTTATCGGACGCGGTGGGCCGGGCCTGAAGCATCCAGGTGGGTTGGCCTACGATCGCCCACTTGGCTGCGCTCGACCGCGACCCGGAGGCCGTCGCCACGTGGCTGGTCCTGCCGACCTACGACGAGGCCGAGAACCTCGAACGGATCGTCGCCTCGATCCGGGCCGTGCTGCCGGCGGGCGTCGGAATCCTGGTCGTCGATGACGCCTCGCCCGACGGCACCGGCGAGATCGCCGTCCGTCTGGCGACCACCGATCCGGCGATCCGCTTGCTCCAGCGCCACGCCAAGCTCGGGCTCGGCCCCGCCTACGTTGCCGGCTTTTGGCGCGTGCTGGAGGAGGGCGCGGAGGTCGTCTGCCAGCTCGATGCCGACGGCTCGCACGACCCGGCGGAGCTGCCGGACCTGATCGCCGCCCTGGCTGACGCCGACCTGGTGATCGGCTCGCGCTACGTGGCCGGCGGGCGAATCGAGGACTGGGGAGCTCTTCGGCGTGGGGTCAGCCGGCTCGGCGGGATCTACGCCAGCCGGTTGCTGGGGATGGGGGTGCGCGATCCGACCAGCGGCTTCCGGGCATACCGGCGCGAGGCGCTCGAGGCGATCGGCCTGGACGCCGTCGAAGCCAAGGGCTATGCCTTCCAAGTCGAGATGACCCACCGCGCGTTGCGGCACGGGATGCGGGTCGTCGAGCTGCCGATCGTATTTCGTGACCGCTCGCGCGGGCGCTCGAAGATGACGCCGCGGATCGCGCTCGAGGCGGCGTGGCGGATCCCGGCGATGCGACTGGCGCGACGCTCCGGTCGCCCGCGCCGAGCCGACGGGGCAGGAGGTCGTTAGCCCGGAGTGCCCTAGTCGCGCTTGGCGGCGGTGATCCGCGAAAGGAAGCGCTGGGTCTCGGGCTCGCGGGGTGTGTCGAGCAGCTCGCGGGCCGGGCCGAGCTCGAGCAGCCGACCCTCGTGGAGGAAGCCGACGCGGTCAGCGACCTCGCGGGCGAAGCTCATCTCGTGCGTGGCGAGCAGCATCGTCACGCCCTCGGCCTTGAGGTCGCGGACGGCCGTCAGCACCTCGCCGACGAGCTCGGGGTCGAGCGCGCTCGTCACCTCGTCGAGCAGCATCGCCCGCGGCCGGCCGGCGAAAGCGCGCGCGATCGCGACCCGCTGCTGCTGACCGCCCGAGAGGCGCTCGGGCCGGTCGTGCTCGCGGCGTGAGAGGCCGAAGCGCGCCAGCAGCTCACGCGCCTCGCGATCGGCCTCGCCTCGCGCGATGCCACGCGCCCGGACGATCCCCAGGGTCACGTTGGCCAGCGCGTCGAGGTGGGGGAAGAGGTTGAACTGCTGGAAGACGAAGCCCAGCTTGCGGCGCACCGCCACCGCGTCGACCGACGGATCGGTGATCACCTCGCCGTCGAGCAGGACATCGCCGTCGTCGATCTCCTCGAGCAGGTCGATGCAGCGAAGCAGGGTCGACTTGCCCGACCCCGAGGCGCCGATCAGCGCCACCGCCTCGTGCTCGGCTATCTCGAGCTCAATCCCCTTCAGCACCTCGCGCTCGCCGAAGGACTTGGTGACTCCCTCGATCGAGAGCACCGGCCCCAAGCGCGATACAGGCTTGTCGAACGCTGCCATCAGACGGTTCGCCCGCGCTCCCAGCGCCCCAGCAGGCGGGCGAGCGGTAGCGTGACGGCGAGGTAGAGCAGCGCGACCGCGACGAGCGGCGTGAAGTTGAAGTCCGCGGCGACCTGGATCTGGGCCGTGCGAAAGGCCTCGCCGGTGACGCCGATGATCGCGATCAGGGCGACGTCCTTCTGTAGCGCGATGAAGTCGTTGAGCAGCGGCGGCCCGACCCTGCGCATAGCTTGTGGCAGGACGACGTGGCGAAGCGACTGCGGCTCGGTCAGCCCGACGGCGAGGGCCGCGTCGCGCTGGCCACGGTCGATCGATTGGATCCCGGCGCGGTAGACCTCGGAGACGTAGGCACCGTAGGAGAGCGTCAGCGCGAAGCCGCCGAGCACAACGGGCTCGCTCGGGAGGCCGCTGAGGTCGAGCGCCGGGACGCCGAAGCCGATCACGTAGACGAGCAGCACCGTCGGGATCCCGCGGAAGACGTCCGTGTAGGCGGCTGCGAGCAGGCGGACGGGGAAGAGCGCCGGCCCCTTGGTCAGCCGAGCCAGCGCGACGGCCAGGCCGACGGCAAGGACTGCCGCCTCGACAACGAGGAAGACGCGGACGTCGAGCCAGAACGCGCTCAGGATCTCGGGAAAAGAGTCCGCGAAGACTTCGGCTGAGAAGAAGGTTCGCTGCACCTCCGGCCAGCCCGGGCTCGTGGCTACGAGCAGCGAGAGACCACCGAGCACGATCAGGCTCGAGGCCGCGGCGATCGCCAGCCCGCGCTGGTCGCGGCGACGCTTCGCCGC
>JACDBR010000249.1 GCA_013694825.1 Solirubrobacterales bacterium | reverse complement strand
GAGCCGCTCAGCGCCTCGGTCTCCGAGTCGGGGTTGATGGCCGTCGCGACGCCGTCGAAGTAGCCGGCGCCCACCTCGCGTTGATGACGGACGGCGGTGAAGCCGTGCTCCTGCGAGGCGAGCTCGGCGTTCTGGAGCTCAACGAACGCCGTCATGTCGCGCTCGGCGTAGCCGCGGGCGAGCTCGAACATCGAATGGTTCAGAGCGTGGAAGCCCGCCAGGGTGATGAACTGGAAGCGATAGCCGATCCCCGCCAGGTCGCGCTGGAAGCTCTCGATCTGGCTCTCGCTCAGGTGCTCGCTCCAGTTGAACGAGGGCGAGCAGTTGTAGGCCAGGAGCTTGTCCGGATACTCAGCCGCGATCGCCTCGGCGAACTCACGTGCCTCGTCGAGATCGGGGGTGGCGGTCTCCATCCAGAGCAGATCGGCGTAGGGCGCGTAGGCCAGCCCACGCGCGACGACCGCCTCCATCCCCTCGCGGACGCGGTGGAAGCCCTCAGCGGTCCGCTCGCCGGTGACGAACTCGCGATCGCGATCGTCGACGTCGTTCATCAGCAGGTTCGCGGCAAGGGCGTCGGTGCGCGCGACGATCAGGGTTCTGACCCCCTCGATGTCGGCGGCGAGCCTTGCCGCGTTCAGCGTGCGGATGTGCTGGGCCGTCGGGATCAGCACCTTGCCGCCCATGTGGCCGCACTTCTTCTCCGAGGCGAGCTGGTCTTCGAAGTGGATCCCGGCCGCGCCCGCGGCGAGCATCTGGCGGGTCAGCTCGAAGGCGTTGAGCTGGCCGCCGAAGCCGGCCTCGGCGTCGGCGACGATCGGCGCCAGCCAGCCGTTGCCGGGCTCGTCCTCGCCCTCCAGCCAGGTGATCTGATCGGCGCGCAGCAGGGCGTTGTTGATCCTGCGCACGACCGCCGGAACCGAGTTGGCCGAATAGAGGCTCTGGTCGGGGTAGGTCTGGGAGGAGAGATTGGCGTCGGCAGCGACCTGCCAGCCGGAGAGGTAGATCGCCTCGAGTCCGGCGCGCACCTGCTGGACGGCCTGGTTGCCCGTCATCGCTCCGAGGGCGTGCACGTAGTCGCGCTCGCCGGATCTCGGCTGAGCTGGACGAAAGTCGCCCCCACGAGCGCATCAGGCTGTCTTGGACCACGTCCTCGGCTCGCCCCGGCGGGACGTAGGCGGAGGCGGAAGCCACCAGGCTCGGCCGGTAGCGGCGGACGATCTCACCAAAGGCGGGCTCGAGGCCGTCGCGCCATGGCGACGAGGCGCTCGTCGGACTGGGTCCGAAGCACCACCCGCGCTAACGGCTCGAGTCTGCCCGCTTTCATCTGACTCCCCGCGGCCCCCTCGGATGTCGACCCCCGAGTCTCGCCTCGTGAATGTAACCCCCCGGCCGGGCGAAGCTCACGCGAAGATCAACGGATCGGCTCCGGTGCTTCCCGCAGGTGCTCGTCGAAGAAGCGCAGGATCCGGGTCCACGCGTGCTCGGCGCTCGGTCCGTGAAAGCCGACCCCGGCGGTGACCCGCATCACCGGCCCGAGCGGCCCGACGGCGGGACGGTTCAGGAACGAGTGGCCGGCGTCGGGATACTGCTTGAAGTCATGAATCACGGCGGAGCGCTCCAGCGCCCGCTCCAGCTTTCCCCCGTGTCCTGGGATCAGCCGGTCCTTGGCGCCGTAGGAGGCGATCACCGGGCAGGCGCCGCGGAGTCGCTCATCCAGGTCCCCGTAGACGGGCCCATAGTTGGCGGCGGCGGCGTCGAAGCCCCGCGAGGCGACGAGCAGCGCAAAGCCGCCGCCCATGCAGAATCCGATCACGCCGACCCGGTCGCTGCACTCCGGGCGGCGGGCCAGGAACCGTCGCGCCGCCTCGATGTCCTCGAACGCCTCGCCCTCGCCCTTGATCACCGCGCGGATGCCTGCCTGGATGCAGCGAAATCGCCCCGCCGTGAACAGATCCGGCGCGAGAGCCAGATAACCGGCCGCGGCGAGCCTTTCGGCGTGCTCGCGAACGTCGTCGTTGAGCCCGAAGTTCTCGTGCAGAACGACGACCCCAGGCCACGGCCCGTCGCCGACCGGCGGCACCGCGAGGTGGGCCTTTAGCTCCGGAGCGCTCGCTGCTCCCGGCACGTTGACGCTGGGCACCCGGCTAGCCCTCCGAGCTCTCGCCGGCCTCACCGAGCCGCTTGAACGCCTCGTCGGAGAGCTCGATCGTCGCCGCCCCGAGGTTCTCCTCGAGGTGCTCGACCGACTTCGTGCCGGGGATCGGGAGGATGTTGGGCGAGCGCTTGAGCAGCCAGGCGAGCGCGAGCTGCGAGGGTGTGGCGTCGTGCTCGGCGGCGAGCTCATCCAGCGGTCCGCCATCCTCGGCCAACTCACCGGTCGCGATCGGAAACCAAGGAATGAACCCGAGGCCCTCGCGCTCGGCGTAGTCGAGCACGTCCTCGGACTGGCGGTTGACGAGGTTGTAGAGGTTCTGGACGCTTGCGACGTCAACTGTCTTTCGCGCCTCCTCGATCTGCTCGACGGAAACCTCGGAGAGGCCGACGTGGCGGATCTTGCCCTCGCCCTGCATCTCCTTCAGGAGGCCGAGCTGCTCTTCGGCTGGGACGTTCGAGTCGATGCGGTGGAGCTGGTAGAGCTCGATCGTCTCGAGGCCTAGCCGGCGCAGGCTCATCTCGACGCACTGGCGCAGGTACTCGGCGCGTCCGACCGGCTTCCAGTCGCCCGGCCCGCCGCGGACCAAGCCGCCCTTTGTTGCGATCGTCACCCCGTCGTAGGGATGCAGCGCCTCGCGGATCAGGTCCTCGGAGACGAAGGGGCCGTAGGAGTCGGCGGTGTCGATGAAGTCGACGCCGAGCTCGACGGCTCGTCGCAGGACCCGAATCGCCTCGTCTCGATCGGGCGGGTCGCCCCAGATCCCGTCGCCGGTGATCTGCATGGCTCCGTAGCCGAGCCTGTGGACCCCGCTCTCGCCGCCGATCGCGAAGCTGCCGCTGGACTCGACGGGACGTTCAGTTGTGGTGGAGGTATCGCTCACGCCACTACCTCTTCCCGATGGTTGCGCTCCCAAGCGCGCCTCGGGCCCAGCCACCCATGCCCACCGGCGGAGCCGACGAGCGCCGGCGGATACCTAGGCTTACGTGATCGCCACGAGTGCCGAACACGACCGGCCGCCCTCGCGGCGGCGGCCGCGCCGCGTTGACGTCCTCGGCGGCGCCGCGGCGCTGGCAGCCCTCGCGGTCTTCGTACTGTTCACCGTCACCGAGCCCGGCGCTCCGACCAGCGGCCCCACGGTCGGCTACGCACAGGTCAGCGGCGAGGGCATCGTCGACGCCGGCCGCTCGGTAAACGTCGAGAGCTCGAACGTGACGGTCGAGCAGGGCGACACGTTCTGCTTCAGCGACCTGCCGTTCGACTTCGAGGGCGCCAACCTGCTGACGCTGTTCGGGCCCGGCGACTTCACCGACGAGGACGCCGTGGTCTCGGTCGGCGAGCCATCGCCTCCCTGCGATCGCCAGACCCAGGCCCAGGTGACCGCCCCCACCGCCGTATCCGGCGAGCCCACCGGCTTCTTCATCCAGTTCTACCGCTGAGCGTTCCGCGGCACGCGAGGATCGGGCTCCGCGGCGATCGAGGATCCCGCGGCCTGCAGGTTCCTCGCATGGAAACCGTCACCTGGATCCTGCAGATAGTCCTCGCCATCGCCTTCCTGGTGGCCGGCGCCTTCAAGCTCAGCACGCCTAAGGCGAAGCTGCTCGAGAACCCGAACATGGCTTGGACAGAAGATTTCAGCGAGGCTCAGGTCAAGGCGATCGGCGCGATCGAGGTGCTCGGGGCGATCGGCCTGGTCCTGCCCGTCGCGCTCGACGTCGTGCCGGTGCTGACGCCGATCGCGGCGGTTGGCTTCGTGATCCTGATGGCCGCGGCCGCCCGGACCCACCTGCGGCGAGGCGAGCAGCAGGCCCTGCCGGTCAACCTCGTGCTCGGGCTGATCGCGCTGGCGATCGCGATCCTGCGCTTCGGGCCCTACCCGGGGTAGAGCCGGGGCGAGCGGACCTCGCCGTCGACCGACCGGGGCGCGAACGGACGATGGGTGCCCAGGCTCGGGCTCACAGACGCGGGAGGCCTGAGAAGAATCCTCGCCTGGACGAGCTTGAGAAGCTGACCGGGTGACCAGCACCCGCACCCACCGCATCAACCCGGTCCTGCGCGACGGCGACCAGGTGATGCCGCTCGAGCTCTTCTTCGACCTCGTCTTCGTGCTCGCGCTGACCCAGTGCACGGCGCTGATGGCCAACGACCCCACCTGGCACGGACTGGCCCAGAGGCTGCTGGTGCTGGGCGTGATGTGGTGGGCGCTGGGTCGGCTACTCGTGGCTGACCAGCGTCGTCAACCCCGAGGAGGGCGAGGTGAGGATCGCTCTGATCGCGGCGATGGCTGGCCTGCTGGTGGTCTCGCTGTGCATACCCGAGGCTTTTGACGAGCTCGGGCTGCTCTTCGCCGGCGCCTACGGGGTGGTGCGTGCGGGACAGGTCGTACTGCTCTATATCGGTGGGCGCGAGAACCCCGCGCTGCAGCGCTCGACCGTGGGGCTCGGCGTCTCGACGACGATTGGAGTCGCCGTCCTCGTCGCGGCGTCGTTCACCGACGGGGCGCTCCAGGGCGCTCTCTGGGCGCTGGCGCTGCTGCTCGACATGGGCGGCCCGGCGATCTTCGGGGTCGAGGGGTGGACGCTGGCGCCGCGCCATTTCGCCGAGCGACACGGTCTCATCGTCATCATCGCCCTCGGAGAGTCGATCGTCGCGATCGGGGCAGGCGCCGATGCCGGGATCGACGCGGGGGTCGTGACCGCGGCGGCCCTGGGGATCGCGATCGCCGGCGCCCAGTGGTGGCTGTACTTCGACTTCGTCGCGCAGGTAGCCGAGCGCAGGCTCTCGCGCGCAACCCCCGGTCGCGAGCAGAACTCGATCGCCCGCGACTCGTTCTCGTTCATCCACCTGCCGATGGTCGCCGGGATCATCCTCGTCGCCCTGGGGATGAAGAAGGCGCTCGGCCACACCGAGGATCCGCTGGAGCTCGTTCCCGCCGTCGCGCTGCTCGGGGGAACGGCGCTCTATCTGCTGGCCCACGTGGCTTTCCGATGGCGAAACATCCACCGCTTCAGCACCCAGCGGGCCATCGCCTCGCTCGCCTGCCTCGCGCTGATCCCGCTCGCCGTGGTCGTGCCGGCGCTCGCGATCGTCGCCATCGCCGCGCTGCTGCTCGCGGCGCTGATCGTCTACGAAAACCAGCACTTCGCCGAGCTTCGTGACCGGCTTCGTCACGGCACGGCCGCGCAGACCGGCTGAGGCGTCGCTGCGCATCCGGCCGTGGGTCCTCCCGGGGCATCCGGCCGCGGGTCCTCCCGGGCGCGACCTGTCGGGTTCAACCCCAATAGCGGCATCAACCTCGAAGTCGGGCGCCACGAGGCTCGACCCGTCGGGTTCCTGCCCGATAGGGGCATCAACCTCGAAGTCGGCAGATCGCATCGCTCGAGCGGCATGAGAGGCTGACCGCTTGGAGACGCTCGAGATCGTCCGCCGGCGGCTCGCCCGCCAGCACCTCAGCACGCCCCCGCTCGCCTCGCCGGCCGACGTCGTCGGCTTCCTCGGCGCCGTCCAGGCTCAGGAGTACCCGGAGGCGAAGTGGTCGCTCTCGCAGCGCTCGGGCGATCCGCCGGATTCCGAGGTCGAGGCGGCGATCGAGCGCGGCGAGATCCTGCGCACACACATCATGCGCCCCACCTGGCATTTCGTCCTACCCGCCGACATAGTCTGGATGCAGCGACTGACCGCGCCGCGGGTACAAGCCGGTAACCGCTCGCGCTATCGCGATCTCGAGCTCGACGAGGCCACGCGCGCACGTGGCGCCGAGGTGATGCTGGAGGCACTTGAGCCGGGCGAGCCGCTGACCCGGACCGAGCTCGGCGACGCGCTAGAGCGCTCCAGCATCACGGCACGCGGCGAACGCCTCGCCCACATAGTCATGTACGCCGAGCTCGAGGCCTTGATCTGCAACGGCCCCCGTCGCGGCAAGCAACACACCTACCTCACGCTCTCCCCGCGCGCGTCAAAGCGGCGCGACCTGGAGGGTGATGAGGCGCGCGCGGAACTCGCTCGGCGCTTCTTCACGAGTCACGGCCCAGCCCGGATCAAGGACTTCAACTGGTGGTCGGGCCTCAAGGTCGGCGACTGCCGAGCCGGGCTCGCGTCGATTCGCGACGAGCTGGAGAGCTTCCGCGACGGCGATGGCGAGGATTGGTACGCCGCCGACTTCGGGGGCGTCCCGCCCGGGGGAACACTGATGCTCGGGATGTACGACGAGGTCGGAGTCGGCTACCGCGACCCGCGGATCGTCTACGCGGCCGAGCGTCCCGAGGGCTTCACGCTGCAGCGCCAGGTTCAGATCGACGGCGTCTGCGTCGGAAGCTGGAAGCGGACGCTCGAGCGTGAGGCGGTCGAGGTCGAGGTGACGTTGATCCGCGCGCTGAATAACGATGAGGAGGCGGGGCTGAGGAGGGAGGTCGATCGCTTCGGGCACTTCATAGCTCTGAAGCCCCGGCTGCGGGTGGTCGGGCCCTGATCAAGGCCTGCCAGGCGACGACGAGCGGCGGGATGCTGAGCTCGAGGATCAGCAGGGCGATGAAAATGTCGTCAGGGCGGCCTGCGTCGAGCCAGCCGAGCGCCCGGGCGAGGCCAGCGACGAACAGGGTCAGGGCCTAGGCGCGCAGCGGCCAGGCGGCGACCTCGACCCGCGGCACGATCCAGAGGGCGACCAAGCCGTACGCGATGTAGAAGGTCGCGAAGTACCTCAGCTCCGAGTCCACGGAGGCGTCGACCGGTGTCGCGCCGGGCATCCCCGCGACGCCGGTCAGCGCCGCATATGCGCCGGCGACCACGGCGACAACTCCAACCGCGGCCAGGAGCGCCTGAAGTCCCCGCCTCGCTCGCGGGTGGGGCGATATAGAGCGGGGAGTCGGTCGAAGCGATGCCACGGGCCCATCCTGTCGGAAGCCGAGCCCCCACCGGGGCTGGATCGAGGCGCTCGAATCATGGTCCGCCAGCTTGAGTTCGCCGATCGCAGCCGCGATCTTGCCAGCCATGATCATCAGCCGACCGGACCTCGAAGCGATCAAGGAAGGCCGGATCGACCTGGTCTTCCGGCGCTGGGATCGACCGAGGCTCAGGGCTGGGACGAAGATGCGGACGGCCCTCGGGCTCGTCGAGGTCCTGTCGGTGGAGCAGATCTCCGAGGCGGACGTATCGGACGCGGACGCCGCCCGCGCCGGGATCCGCTCCGCGCAGGCGGTGGTCGGCCGCCAGCCGCGGCGTCGCGATCAACCGCTCCACCGGATCGAGCTCCGCTTCGCAGGCCCCGATCCGCGAGTCGCCCTGCGCGAGCGCGCGACGCTCTCAGCCTCCGAGCGAACCGAGCTCGAGAAGCGGCTCGCACAGTTCGACCGCTTATCACCTCACGGGCCGTGGACCCGCAAGACGCTGGAGCTGATCTCGCAGCGCCCCGAGACATCATCGATGGAGCTCTCCGCCGAGCTCGGCCGCGAGCGCTTCTCGTTTAAGCGCGACGTCCGCAAGCTGAAGGAGCTCGGGCTGACCGAGTCGCTCAAGCCCGGCTACCGGCTCTCGCCACGAGGGCGGGCTTTTCTGGAGCCGAATTGACGAGCCAACCGCGGCCCCAGCAGACCCTCGCGAGCCCAGGATCCCTCGCTACGATCCGCCTCCTCCCGCCGGAGTAGCTCAGCTGGTTAGAGCAGCGGAATCATAATCCGCGTGTCGCAGGTTCGAGTCCTGCCTCCGGCATCCGATTCTTCGCTTTCTAGAGCGCAATCGCGCTCCTCCGCCTTGCCCTCTCGCCCGCCCCGTGCGTCGAACGTGCGTCGAACCGTCTCCCCCGTGCGTCGTTCGAGCAGGGCGCTGAGCTTGTCGGCGGCATCGTGCCGCGGAACGTGGTGCGCGTAGATCATCGTCGTCTGGATGTCCGCGTGACCCATGAACGCCTTGACATCGACCAGCGGGAACGCCTGGACCGCCAGCTTGCCGAAGGTGTGGCGCAGATCGTGGAAGCGCATGTGCTCGAGGCCGGCGCCTTCGAGCGCGGCGTAGTAGCGGCGCCGTAGCGCGCTCTCCTCGAGGTGTCCGCCGGTCGGGCCGGGAAAGACGAGATCGCCTTCGCCCGTGAAGTGCTCGCGCCGGCTCAGCCCCTCTACGGCTCGCGCCGCCTGATCGACCAGCGGAACCGATCGGACCTTGCCCGACTTCGGCGGGCCGGCGGAGCCCCAGGTGTAGGAGCGACGGACGTGGACGAGTCGGAGCATCCAGTCGATGTCCCCCCATCGCAAGGCGCGAAGCTCGCCGAGCCGTAGCCCGGTGTAGGCGGCGAAGCGGTAGAGCGCAGCGTCCTGGTCGTCCGCGGCCTTCGAGGCCAAGCGCTCAACCTCATCGGGGCTCAGGACTCCAATCTCGCCCGAGGGCCGGTAGGGCTGGCGCTCAGCGGCCGCTACGGGGTTCGAGGCGAGGCCGTGGACCCTCTGGGCTCGCTTGAAGATCGCGTGAAGCTGGGCGAGGCGCTTGTTGACCGACCGAGCGGCGAGCTGGCCCTCGGCAACCAGGCGCTCCCGGTAGGCGTCGATCTGGCGCGTGGTGATCTGATCGAGAGGCGTGTCGGCGCCGAACTCCGGCAGCAGGTTCTTGTCCAGCTCACGGCGGTAGCCGCGGACCGTCGAAGGCCGGCGCTTCCGGTCGTGCTCGATGTAGGCGATCCAGTCCTCCGCGGCCGTGCCGAAGGTGACGCGCGGCCCCGTGACGTCGAGAGTCGGGTCGCCGCCCTCAAGCATCGTTCGCAGCCGGGCCTCGGCCTGAGAGCGCGTCAGGTAGCCCTTCGGCGGCCGGCTTCGCTTAGCCCAGACCTTGCCCAAGCGGCGCTGAGCGCGGCGCCCATCAGCGAGCCGGAGGGCGGCGTAGAACACCGGCCCCCCGGTCCGCGCCAGCACGCGGACATGCCCGCTGACGGTTGCCATCAGGCTGGAACCGCCTCCGTGAGCCGCTCTTGCAGACGCTGCATGAGCCGAGCGGAACGACGATCCTGGTCGATCAGCTCCATCTGCCACTCGCGAATCCCCTCGGCCACTCAGTCCGCCTCCTCCAGATACATGGTGAGCAGACGGACGATCGAGGAAATCGCGCCATAGCTGAATCGCGTCAACGGGCTTTCGTCACCCTCGAGCCGCTCGAGCAGCATGGCTCGCTCTAGCTTCCGAGTCGCGACTAGCGCTTCCCTCGCAACGCTGGCAACATCTGCGGACTCGCGTACCGAGCCTTCGCGTACGACCTCGAGCGTCATCGTGCTGCCCCTCGAGCTCTGCGTGCATCCGAGCGGCCAAGTCAGCGGCCCACCGCACGCCGTCGAGAGCCTCGTGGATCTTGCCGACGTGCTGTCGCTCGATCGGGCTGCAGTTGACCTCCTGGGCGACTACCGGCGCGCAGACCTTGTCGGCCATGGCTTCGGCGACGTGGGCTAGTGCCTGATCCTCACCCCGCACCTCGACCGGTCCCTCGTTGGGAGCCGCCGCGAGCTGCTCGAGCAAGTTGACGTCTTGCATGAGCCCACAGCTGCTGCTGCGCAGGTCGCCGAGGTCGTTGGGCTCGAGCTTGCCGCCCTCCTTCACGTAGCGCTCCGCCAACGCCCGCTGCATATCGGCCACCCAGCCGGCCGAGAACTTCACCTCGGAGATCGCCGCCATGCGGAACGCCTCCAGGCGCTCGGCTGGGATGGTCACTCGTACTTCGCCCATCCAGGGCCTCCCTTCGTAGAGGCGCTGAGGGCCAGAAATGGCGAGGGGGGCGGGCTGTAGCCTGCGCCCCGCGTCAGAGCTAGCTCTCTGGCGCCGCGGCCCC
>JACDBR010000247.1 GCA_013694825.1 Solirubrobacterales bacterium | reverse complement strand
GGCCTGGCCGCGGTCCGTGATCGTGGTGCCGACTGACTGAGGCAAACCCGCCGGCCGCTCGGCGTGCCGGCCCGGCCGCGCTCGCCTTCTCCCCGCTGCTGGTGAACCCCCGTTTGGCCGCCTCGCCGGCGCGGTAGGTGACCTCCCGGGGAAGCGAGGAGAGGAGACGCACAGATGGCGACGGGCACGAGGTTCGAGTCCTACGAGGAGGCCGTGGCGAAGCACCGCTGGGACGTTCCCGACCGCTTCAACATCGCGATCGCCGTCTGCGACAAGCACCCGGCCGACAAGCCGGCGATGATCTGGGAGCACCACGACGGAGCCCGCCGCGACGTCGATTGGGGCGAGCTCCAGCGGCTCTCCAACCAGGCGGCCAACGCCCTGGCGAACGAGGGCATCGAGCAGCGCGACCGCGTCGCCGTCGTCCTACCGCCGACGCCCGAGGCCGCGGCTGTCTTCTTCGGCGTCTGGAAGCTCGGCGGCATCCTGCTCTCGATGTCGGTCCTCTACGGGGACGACGGGATCCGCCACCGGCTCGAGGACTCGGGCGCCAAGCTGGTGATCACCGACGAGGCCAACGCTGGGCGCTTCAAGGACGCAAACGCGAAGGTGATCGCGCTCGACGAGGAGGCCTCCTGGCTCAGCGAGCACGACGCGGAGCGCGAGATCTACGACACGGGTGCCGACGACGCCGCGCAGCTCTACTACACCTCAGGCACCACCGGGGCCGCCAAAGGCGTCGTCCACGCCCACCGCTACATCCTCGCCCACAACGAGTTCACCTACTGCCACGAGGTCGCCGACGGTGAGCTCTTTCACGGCATGGGCGAGTGGGCCTGGGCGGCGGGGATCGCGCCGCTGCTCGGCCCCTGGATGCGCGGCGCGGTCCAGTGCGTCCTGCAGCGCGAGGGCGGGTTCGACCCCCACCAGCAGCTCGACTTCCTCTCCCGCCACGAGGTGACGAACGTGTTCACTACGCCAACTGCGATGCGCTCGATGATGGCGATCTCCGACGCGGGCGAGCGCTATCCGCAGAAGTTCCGCCGCGTCTGCTCCGCCGGCGAGCCGCTCAACCCGGAGGCGATCCGCTGGTTCCGCGACCAGTACGGGGTCACGGTGCTCGACTACTACGGACTGACCGAGTCCTATCCGCTGGTCGCCAACTACCCGTTCATGGAGGTCCGCGAGGGCTCGATGGGCAAGCCCGCCCCGGGCTGGGACGTCCAGATCCTCGACGAGGACGAGCAGCCCGTTGAGCAGGGAGACAGGGGCGAGATCTGCCTGCGTGCGCGCTCCAACCCGCATTACCCGCTGGGCTACTGGGAACGGCCCGAGGACACCCAGGCCGATTTCGCCGGCGAGTGGTTTCACACCAAGGACGCGGCGAGTCAGGACGAGGACGGCTACTACTGGTACGAGGGGCGCGCCGACGATGTGATCATCGCCGCCGGCTACCGGATCGGGCCGTTCGAGGTCGAGTCGGCCTGCCTCGAGCACGAGGCCGTCGCCGAGGCTGCCGCGGTAGCCAAGCCCGACGAGTTGCGCGGCAACATAGTCAAGGGCTTCATCGTCCTCGCCGAGGGCCACGAGCCCTCGGACGAGCTCGCGAAGGAGATCCAGGGCTTCGTCCGCGACCGGCTCTCGGCCTACGCCTATCCGCGCGAGATCGAGTTCACCGGCGAGCTGCCGAAGACCCTGACCGGAAAGATCCGCCGAATCGAGCTGCGCGAGCGCGAGTAGCTCTCACGCCCAAGGCCAAAATGGCGCCGCGCAAGCTCCCTGGCGCCATTCCTAAAGACTTCCCCAACGACTGATCCAGGCCTCCAGGAGGCTCGTAATACGGGGTGAACGATGGGATGCCCTCACGCGGTCCCTCAACTCGCATACAACGGAAGGTGGGCCTTCGCTATGGGTTCGGATCTCAGGATTGAAGACATCGACGTCGACGGAGCGGTGCGCGACAGCGCCGAGCGGACGAGCTTCCAGCTCGAGCGCGATGGCGACACTCGCGGCGGCTTCCTCAAGAAGGCCGGCCTGGCCGGCGGCGCGGTCGTCGGCGGTGGCGCGATCCTCGGCGGGCTCGTGCCGGGCACGGCGCTTGGCGCCGATGGCGCCGATCGTCCCCCGAAGAGCTTCGGCAAGGGCGACATCGGCATCCTCAACTACGCCCTGACGCTCGAGTACCTCGAGGCGGAGTTCTACAAGGAGGCCAAGCGCAACGACGACGAGGGCGGCGGCTTCATCACCGACAAGGACACGCGCGAGTTCCTCGAGGCCACCGTGCGCGACGAGAAGGCGCACGTCAAGGCGCTCAAGGACGTGCTCGGCAACAAGGCCGCCAAGAAGCCGAACTTCGACTTCCGAGGCACCACCTCCGATCAGGAGAAGTTCCAGCGCACGTCGTTCAAGCTGGAGAACGCGGGCGTCTCGGCCTACCTCGGTCAGGCCTACAACATCGAGTCGAAGGCAGTCGGCAAGGCGGCGCTGTCGATCGTCACGATCGAGGGCCGGCATGCCGGACTGATCGGCCAGATCCTCCGCGGCGTCGACGGCATCGCGCCCAACGGCCCGTTCGATCAGCCGCTCGGAGCCAAGCGGATTCTCCGCAGGGTCAAGAAGACCGGCTTCATCCAGAACGGCTAGCTCTTTGCGCCCCAGCCGGCTCCCCAGTCAGAGACCGGCCACGAGCGCGAGGACCGGATCCGAACGGCGCCCTCCTCCCGGGGCGCCGTTCGGCTTTCCGGATAGTTTCCCCGGGGTGAGCCACTACGAGAGCCTTGCCGCGCTTCCGATCTCGATCTCCGGCTACGAGCTTGAGGAGCGCGACCGCACCTACGGATCGTTCACGCGCCCGTCGACGGTCATCCACCTCCACGGCGGCGGCGAGGAGGGCCAAGGGGAGGACGTCGTCTACGACGTCCTCGACCACATCGCCCACCGCGACGCCGGGCCGGTCCACGACCTGAGCGCTCCATCGACCCTGGGTGAGCTCTGCGAGCTCGTCGGCTCGCTCGACCTCTTTCCCGGAGCGGCCCCGCTGATGGACGCCTCGGCCCATTACCGCCGCTGGGCCTTCGAGTCGGCGGCGCTCGACCTCGCGCTGCGCCAGGCAGGGCTGGCCCTGCACGCGGCGCTCGGCCTCGAGCCGAGACCGCTGAGCTTCGTCTGCTCGACCCGGCTCTCGGGCAGCGGCGACGCGTCGAGCGTCGGCCCGGTGCGCGATCGGCTGGAGCGCTACCCGGACCTGCGATTCAAGCTCGACCCCGAGAACGACTGGGACGCCAAGCTGATCGCCGCCCTGCAGGGACTGGCGGGCGTCGACGTGCTCGACCTCAAGGGCCACTACCGGGGCACGCCGGTCGATGTGGATACGGACCCCGAGCTCTACGCCGCCGTCGCCGAGGCCTTCCCGAACGCCTGGATCGAGGACCCCGACCTGGAGCATCCCGGGGCCCGCGAGGCGCTCGCCCCGCACGCCGAGCGGATCACCTGGGACGCGCCACTGCACTCGCTGGCCGACATCACCGGCCTCGAGACCGAGCCCAGGGCGATCAACTCCAAGCCCTCGCGCTTCGGCTCGCTCGAGGAGCTGCTCTCGGTCTACGAGCACTGCGCCGAGCGCGGTATCGAGATCTACGGCGGCGGTCAGGGCGAGGTCGGCCCGGGGCGCGGTCAGATCCAATACCTGGCCTCGCTGTTTCACGCCCACACGTCCAACGACATCGCTCCGTCGGGCTACAACGACCCGTCCGTGCCGGCGGATCTGCCGACCAGCCCGATGGACCCGGTGCCGAGCCAGACGGGCTTTCACTGGGCGGAGTAGCGAGGAGTCCCCACGGGAGCGACGGGACTCGAACCCGCGGCCTCCGGCGTGACAGGCCGGCGCTCTAACCAACTGAGCTACGCCCCCTCGCGGCGAGGATTCTAGACGGAGCGGGCCTGCGCGTCCGGGTGCTCCTCGCCGCCGGTCTCACCGAAGCTCGCGACGAGGAAGAACGGCAGGAACCAGACGACGTAGAAGTAGAACCAGTGGGTCGCCGTGAGCTGGACGGCGATGGTCACCGCGGCCGCCAGCGCGGCGAGCTGGAAGACCGTGCGGCGGGCCGGTACGAACGCGACCGTGACGGCCAGCAGCACGGCCAGCGCCCGCGCGACCGCCTGCAACGGCTCCAGCGAGGGCGCCTGGCCCCAGAGCGAGAAGGGCGAGGAGCGCGAGGCCTGATAGCCGAAGGTGCGCTCGTAAACCTCCGCCACGCCGCCGTCGGGGATGAAAGGCGCGAACAGGCCGATCGAGATCAGGCCGAAGACGAGCGAGAAGATCGCGATGTCGCGTCGGCGCCGCTCGCCCGTACCGGTCGCAAACAGCGGTGCGGTCGCCGCGGAGCCGAACTTGGCCAGCGCCGCGACCGCGACGGCGGCTCCACGAAGCGGGGCCGAGCGCACCGCCAGCAGCGCACCGATCCCCAGCGCCGCGACGAGCGAGTCGTTGGCGTTGGCGTTCATCGTGTACAGCGTGAACGGGTAGGAGAGCCAGGCGAAGGCGAGCGCGACGCCGAGGGCCCGGCCCTCGGGCCCGGCGCGCAGGCGGCGGCCGAGCAGCAGCAGCCCGACGGCGCTCAGCAGGTCGAAGACGATCGCGGCGGCGTGCGCGGCCGAGACCTCCTCCCACACGCCCTCCCAGGAGAAGGCCTGCTCGAAGGGCGCGTAGGCAAGGTAGTTGGCCGGCCCGTAGACGTCACCTCGCAGATCGAGCCCCGGCGAGAACTCGCCCCCGTAGAGCTCCTCCCCGTCGGCGATCCGATCAGCGCCGACGACTCCGGCTACGCCGACGTCGATGACGCGCGAGTCGGCGACGTTCAGGCCGATCCGCCCGGCGCCGAGTGCCAGCGCCAGGATCGCCAGCACCCGTACGCCGACGATCGGGACGAGGGGCCCGGATTGCGGCTGCGGGCGCAAGCCCGTCCAAAGCGAGCGCCCCAAGAGGTAGCCGAGCACGGGCAGGGTGAGCGCCACCGATGCCGTGATCTCAGCCTGGTTGTAGAGGGCGAGCGAGGCGCCGAGGCCGACCAGCGCCAGAAGGTCGAGGTGCAGGAGGCGAAATGGGCGCCGCGGGTCGACGAACGGCAGGCAGAAGAGCAGCGACAGCCCGATCCACAGCCAGGGCGAGTTGACCGTTTGGGCGATTGCGCCGTCGTAGCCGCGCGCAAGCTCGCTGCCGAGCTGTTGATCGTTCCAGGCCTCGCGTAGATCGCCGGTCGCGTCCTCGACGACGGCGAAGGCGAGCCGCTCTGAGTCCTCACCCCGGCCTGAGACCAACTCGATCTGCCAGTTCTCCCCGCGCAGGTAGGGGACGGCTCGGGCGCTCGGCTCGGCTGCCAGCTCCTCGCCGAACGGCTTGCTCGTCCGCGCGAACCGGGTCGCCTCGCCGGCCGAGAGCTCAAAGCCGGCAGGACGAGCGTCGGAGGCAACCCGCTTGAGCGGCGGCGGCTGCTGGCCGCCGAACGGCGGCTGAAGCGCCGGATCATCCGCCGCTGCGGCCACTGACGGGGCGAGCGCGGCGGCGAGGAGGGCCAGGCTTGCGATGCTGCGTGCCCCGGCGATCACGGCGGCGAGCATACGGTTGGGCCAAGCAGGTAAACCGAATCGCCTCGCTCGCCGTATCAGGTGACGTCCGACTAATCTCGAGCGAACCTGGGCGGGCGCCTTCCATCACTTGACCGGCGGCAATCACCACTACGAAGGCGCGCGCGTGGCGAATGCGCGAATGACTGCCGACGCACGGGCCGACGCCGGCGCAGGATTGGACCCTGGCGCGGGAGCGAGGCGGATCGCCGTGATCGGCACTGGGGTCTCCGGGATGACCGCCGCCCATCTACTCCACACCGATCACGAGATCACGGTCTTCGAGGCCGGCTCGCGGCTCGGCGGCCACGCCAACACGATCGAGGTCGACGACCCGCGCGGCCGGATCGGCGTCGACACCGGCTTCATCGTCTTAAACGACACGAACTACCCCGCGTTCTCAGCCCTGCTCGAGCGGCTGGAGGTCGCGACCCAGGACTCCGAGATGGGGATGTCGATCGCCTCCCCCAACGGCGAGTTCGAGTACGCCAACACTCGGCGCGGGCTGTTCGCCCAGCGCTCCAACCTCCTCGACCGCGATTTCCTGCGCCTGATCGCTGAGCAGCTCCGCTTCAACCGCGCGGTCCGGCCACTGATCGGAGATCCCGACGCACCGACCGTCGGTGAGTTCCTGCGTCGCGGCGGCTATTCGAGCTTCTTCGCCGAGCGTGCGATCGCGCCGCTCGTCTCGGCCGTGTGGTCGACGGGCAGCGAGGGATACGAGACCTTCCCGCTCGGGTTTCTGGCCGAGTTCCTCGACAACCACGGGATGCTGCGCCAGCTCGGCCGGCCCCGATGGGCGACCGTCATCGGAGGCTCGCGGGTCTACGTCGACGCGCTGACCAGGTCCTTCGCCGACCGGATCCGCCTCTCAGCGCCCGTCCGCTCGGTCGAGCGAACCGAGACCGGCGTGATCGTGCGGGCCGACGGCGAGCCGGCTGAGCGCTTCGACGAGGTGGTGATCGCAGCCCACTCAGACCAGGCGCTGGCGATGCTCGACCGGCCGACCGAGGCCGAGCGCGAGGTGCTCGGGGCGATCCCCTACTCCGCCAACGAGGCGACCCTGCACACCGACGCCTCGCTGATGCCCCAGCGCCGCAGCGCCTGGGCGAGCTGGAACTTCCATCTGCGCGAACGACCCTCCGAGGCGACGCTGGTGACCTACTGGATGAACAACCTGCAGCGCCTCGACGCCGAGCGCGACTACTTCGTCTCGCTCAACATGGCGCACGAGGTCGACCCCGCGAAGCGGCTGGCCACGATCCCCTACGCCCACCCGGCGATCGATCAGAGTGCCGCCGCCGCGCAACGGCGCTGGGGGGAGATCAGCGGCGCCGACCGGATCCACTACTGCGGCGCCTACTGGCGCTGGGCCTTCCACGAGGACGGCTGCTGGAGCGCGGTACGGGCGTGCCGGCGATTGAACGCGGGCGCCTCGCTTGAGCCTGAGCCTGAGCTGGAGCTGGCCGCATGAGCGTCGCCGAGCACGGCACGCCGCGGCATCTGAGCGGCCCGAACGGCGGGCCCGTCTCGGCGATCTACGAGGGCTGGGTCTCCCACCGCCGGCTCGTGCCGGTCTCCCACCAGTTCGCCTACCCGCTGTTCATGGCCTACCTCGACCTCGACGAGCTGCCGGCCGTGCTCGACCCGTTTCCGCTGTGGTCGGCCCGGCGCCCGGCGCCCGCCTGGTTCAAGCGCGCCGACCACCTCGGCGACCCCGAGCGCCCGCTCGCCGAGTGCGTCCGCGAGCTCGTCGCCGAGCGCACCGGAGAGCGCCTTGACGGCCCGGTCACGCTGCTCACCAATCTGCGCTACCTCGGCCACTGCTTCAACCCGGTCAGCTTCTTCTACTGCCACCCGGCCGGCGCGCTCGACCCTACGGCGGTGCTGGCCGAGGTCCACAACACGCCCTGGGGCGAGCGCCATGCCTACGTGATCGCGGCCGGCGAGGACGAGCCGGCCGCAGAAGGGCCGGCGCGCGCGATCAGCGGCCGGATCGAGAAGAGCTTCCACGTCTCGCCGTTGATGTCGATGGACCACACCTACCAGTGGAGCACCGGCCTGCCGGGACGCACGCTGCGGGTCGACATCTCGTCCTCGAGCCAAGGCGAGCCCGCCTTCGAGGCGACGCTCTCGATGCGCCGCCGCGAGCTCTCGGCGCCGTTGCTTCGCCGGATGCTTATTCGCTACCCGGCAATGACGGCGCAGGTCGTGGCCAAGATCTACTGGCAGGCGCTGCGGCTGAAGCTCAAGGGCGTCCCCTACTTCGCCCACCCCGATCCGGGAGCCCGCCGGTGAGTGCTCTGGAGAGAGCCCGGAGTCAGGCCGCGCGCCGACTGGCGTTAAGACTCCTGACGCAGCTTCGAGGGGGCCGGCTGGAGCTAGTCGAGGACGGTCGACGACTCGGCTTCGGGGGGCCGGCAACGGACTTGCGGGTGGAAGTCCGGATCAACGACGCGCGGGCCTGGCCGCGGCTGCTGGGCGGCTCGATCGGCCTCGCCGAGGGCTACGTCGACGGCTTCTGGGACTGCGACGACCTGCCCGGGCTGATCCGCCTCGCGGCGCGAAACATGGCGGCGCTCGACGGCTGGCGCCGCCGTATCCATCCGTTCGCCTCGCCGCTTCAGAAGCTGGCACGGCGGGTGCCACACAACACCCGCCACGGCGCCCGGCGCAACATCTCGGCTCACTACGACCTCGGCAACGAGCTCTTCGAGTCCTTCCTCGACTCCTCGCTGATGTATTCGGCTGCGGTCTACGAAGACCCGGCCGAGAGCCTCGAGCAGGCCCAGCAGAACAAGCTCGAGCGAATCTGCGAGCAGCTCGAGCTCGGGCCGGCCGATCACCTGCTCGAGATCGGAACCGGCTGGGGCGGTCTCGCGATCCATGCCGCGAGCACTCGCGGCTGTCGCGTCACGACGACGACGATCTCGCGCGAGCAACGCGAGTTCGCCTTGGCGCGGATCGAGGAGGCTGGGCTGGGCGATCGGATCGAGGTCTTGGGCCAGGACTACCGCGACCTGCTCGGTCGCTACGACAAGCTCGTCTCGATCGAGATGATCGAGGCGGTCGGCTGGCAGTACTTCGAAACCTACTTTCGCAAGTGCTCCGAGCTTCTGCGCCCCGACGGCCTGATGTTCCTGCAGGCGATCGTGATCGACGACGGCCTCTACGAGCTCGAGAAGGCATCGCGGAGCTTCGCCAACACACACGTATTTCCTGGCGGCTGCTTGCCGTCGGATCGTGTGATCGAAGCCCTCGTGGGAGAGCTGACCGACATGCACACGATCTGGCTCGACGACATCTCAGGCGACTACGCGCTCACGCTCGCGGCCTGGCGTGAGCGCTTCAACGCGGCGCACTCGGAGCTGGCCTCGAGCGGCTACGACCGTCGCTTCGGCCGACTGTGGAACTTCTACCTGGCTTTCTCGGAGGCGGGCTTCGCAGAGCGCCGGATCCGCGACCTCCAGTACGTCTTCGCGAAGCCCGCATGGCGGCCGGCCACCGTGCGCTCGTCGCCGGAGCCGGGCTCGCGCTCGGGCTCGACCAACGGCGGCGATCCCGCCAATCTCTCCGTGCGGGCGTCCGATGAGAGCGATCCACGCTCGCCGGCGCCGGTGTCCTGAGGTGGCCGCGCCGGAGCTTTCCCACGTGCGCCGCGGCTCGGGCGAGCCGCTGCTGCTGATCCACGGCCTCGGAGGCGCAGGGATGATCTGGGATCCGGTGCTCGACCGGCTCGCGAGCGAGCGTGACGTGATCGCGATCGACATGCCGGGCTTCGGCCTCTCCCCCGAGCTTTCCGAGGGCACGCCTGCGAGCGCCGCGAACCTGGGCAGGGCAGTCGCCGAGTTCGTGCGCGCCCAAGGGATCGAGCGCCCGCACGTTGCCGGCAACTCGCTCGGAGGCTGGGTCGCCTTGGAGATGGCGAAGGCCGGCGAAACGCGCTCGATCTGCGCGATCTCGCCGGCCGGCCTGTGGCGCTCGCCGCTCGGACCGAAGCGAGGCGACCTGCGACGGATCGGCAGGGGCCTTCGCCCGCTGCTGGGTGCGGCGCTCGCCAACCGCGGGGTCCGCACGGCGCTGCTCCAGACGAGCCTCGCCCATCCCGACCGCCTTACCCGCGAGGAAGCCGAGAAGCTGATCAGCGGTTGGCTCGACTCGCCCGGCTACGACGCCGCCAACGAGCAGATGCGACTCGGCGTCTTCGAGCACGCCGAGTTGGTCGGCGTTCCCGTGACGATCGCATGGGGCTCCGCAGATCGTCTGCTCGGCCCGCCGCGACCCGAGCGGATGCCGCCCGGCACTCGCTACCTGGTGCTGGAGGGCGCCGGCCACACGCCAACCTGGGACGAGCCGGAGCGGGTAGCCGGGCTGATCCTCGAGAGCTCGTCGGTCAGCGCCGCGCGGTAGCGGTCTCGGCGCCGCCGAACCGCGCGGCGGCTAGCGATTGAGCAGGCCTCCGATCCCGCCGGCTGCTCCGCCCTGAGCTCCTCCGGTGGCCGTCATCGCGCCCTTCGGCGGCGCTTCGGAGGGCTGGACGAGCACCCAACCCTGGCCACGGAAGGCCATCTGGATCGTCTCCCCCGAGCTGCGACCGATCAGCGTCTTGAGGTTGACGTCGGTCTTGATGTCGGTCTTCAGGCCGCTCGACCAGGTGATCGCCGCGTTCGGGTCCGCGAAGGTGTCCTCCCCTGAGACCTCGAGCATCATCGGCGTGCCGTTGGAGACCAGCGCGACCCAGCCGGAGCCCTTCAGCTCCATGTTGTAGAGCCCGCCGCCGAGCATCCCCGATACGCCCTCGACTCGGCGCACGTCCCAATCGATCCCGGCGTCGAAGGCCAGAACGTTGGCCCCATTCGCGGTGATGAAGTCGTCGGAGAGATGGATCAGCTGGACCTCCTGGGCGAGGTCGGCCAGAAAGACCTCCCCGCTGCCCGAGATCTTCATCAGGTCGAGGCCCTCGTTGGTCACCGCCTTCTTCAGCATCCGCGAGAGCCCGCCGGAGCCCGCGTGCTCGAACTTGACGTCGCCCTGATAGGCGACCATCGCGCCCAGCTTGGCCTGGATCGTCACGTCCGCCAGCTCGACCTTCAGCAGCTTCGAGTTCTGCAGGCTGAACGACTCGCCGCTCTCCGTCTCGCGGTATTGGGCCAGTGACTGCTCTACTGACATGCTTCCTCCTCGTGTTCGATTGGTGCTGGATCGGGCGCCAGCCTAAGCCGAGCGCGGCGCGAATGGAAGCCGGCGCTGAGGGCGCCCGCCTGGGCCTGGCCGCGACCGGCGCACCGCTCCACGCGCCGCGGCTATAAACGCTGCGGTGGAGGGGCAGGCCGAGTCCGACCGGGTGATCACGTTCGGTGGCGGCCGCCTCGCGATCGGCCGCAGCAACATGAACGACATCGTCCTCGACGATGTCAACGTCTCGCGCTTCCACGCCGAGATCGAGGCGGTCGGCGACCTGGTCGAGCTGCGTGATCTGAGGTCTAAGTGCGGCACCCGGGTCGGCGGACAGCCCGTCAAGCGCACGGTGATTCGCGACGGCGACACCCTCGGCATCGGCCCATTCGAGCTCCATTTCGACGGATCGCGGTTCCGGCGCGCGAACCATCGCGGAGCGCTGCGCCTCGACGCTCGAGATGTGAGCGTCGAGGTCGATGGCCGGCCGATCCTCGATCGAGCTTCGGTCTCGGTGCTCCCCGGGGAGCTCGTCGGCATCATCGGCGAGAGCGGCTCGGGCAAGACGACGCTGCTGAGGACGCTGGCGGGCGTCTCCCGGCCCTCGTCGGGCACGGTGACGCTCAACGGCGAGCCCGTAACGGCTCGACTGACCGATATCGGTTACGTGCCCCAGGATGAGATCGTCCACCGTGCCCTCAGCGTTCGCGAGGCGCTCGGCTACGCCGCCAAGCTCCGGCTGCCACCGGACATGAGCCGAAGCGAGCGCCAAGCGACGGTCGAGCGGGTGCTGGTCGAGCTCGCGCTTGAAGAGCACGCGGGCAAGCGCATCGAGCTGCTATCGGGAGGCCAGCGAAAGCGCGCCGGAGTCGCATCGGAGCTTCTCAATCGTCCCAGCGTGCTGTTCCTCGACGAGCCGACCACCGGGCTCGACCCCGGGCTCGAGGCGCAGATGATGAGGCTCTTTCGCGAGCTTGCCCATCCGGGCGAGCGGGCGGTGGTGGTGGTCACCCACGCGACGAGGAGCCTGGGCCTCTGCGACAAGCTGGCCGTCTTCGCGCGCGGCGGCCAGCTCGCCTTTTTCGGGCCGCCCGACGAAGCGAAGGAGCTCTTCGGCGTCACTGATTTCGATCAGATCTACGACCGCTTGGCCGCGACCGGCCGCGACGGCGAGCCCGATCGGTGGGTGGGGCCCGAGCGCGACCACCAACCCGTCTCGGACGGCGGAAAGGCGGCGCCCGAGCCGGGGCCGGCAGGCTCACCGCGAGCGCGGCAGAGGACGGGCCGCCAGCTCGCTGTCTTGAGCCGGCGCTACCTGACCCTGTTCATGCGCGACAGGCGAAACCTGGCGATCCTGTTCGGCCAGGTGCCCGTGATCGGCTTCGCGGCCGCGCTGCTCTTTCGCTCCGGGCTCTTCAAGCCAGGCCCGGCCGGCGATCCGCGCTACGCCATCCAGCTGCTCTTCATACTCGCCACCACGGCGGTCTGGTTCGGCGCGATCAGTTCGGCGCGCGAGATCGTCAAGGAGCGGGCCGTCACCATGCGAGAAGCGGCGATCGGGGTTCGCTGGAGCGCCTACCTGGGATCGAAGCTGCTCGTGCTCGGCGCGGTGGTGACGCTTCAGACGCTGATCCTCACCTACCTCGTGCTCGCGGTTCGGCCGCTCGAGGAGAGTGCCGGCAGCTACTTCGAGGTCTCCGCGCTGCTTGTCCTGACGGGACTGGTGGCAGTCGCGCTCGGCCTGCTCGTGTCGGCGGCCGTCTCGAGCCAGGAGCAGGCAACCAGCTTCATCCCGCTGACCCTGATCCCCCAGCTGCTCTTCGCCGGGGCGATAGTGCCGCTCGAGCGGATGTCGGAGCCGATCTCGAGTCTCGCGACACTGGTCGTGACTCGCTGGTCACTCGCAGGAGTCGGCAGCTCGGTCGACATGAACGACCGCATCGCAGCCGACCCCACGCTGGCGCGAGCCAACGACTTCGGTGCCGATTTCTTCGCCATCCGGCCGGGCCAGGCCGCCGTAGCCCTGCTCTGCTTCCTCGTCGTCTTCGCGCTCGCCACCCTGATCGTGCTCCGACGCCGCGGGCCTGAGGGCTCGAGGCTCTTGGGGTAGGGCCGATGAACCGCGGCCGGGCGGGCTACCCGGGCCAGGCATACGACCGTGGCGTCATCGACGAGCTCGGACCCAGCTGACGCGAGCACCGCCGTGTGGATCTTCCTCACCGTGTCGGCGGCGCTGCCGCGCTCGGACTCGAGCGCAGCCCGGATGACGCCGTGGTGGCCGAGCCCGGCCTGTCCGTCGCCCTCCCTGGCGACTCCGTCGGAGAACATCAGCAGCCTGTCGCCGGGCTCCAGCGTGGTCTCGGTCTCGCTCGGCCTTGGACTCGAGCGCCCACCGAGACCCCTCCCCGCCTTCACGTCGATGATCTCGGGCTCGCGGCTGGCCCGAATCACGACCGGAGCAACATGGCCACAGCTGACGACATCGAGCCGAAGCGTCGCCGGGTCCCAGTGCGCCGCGACGGCGTGCATCTCGGCGCGAGGCCCCGGCATCTCGCTCAGCGTGTGATGCATCAGCATCAGCGCGTCGGTCATCGCCCCTCCGCTGCGCCGACTTGCCCGAAGCGCTCCTAGCGCCACGGCGCTGCTGGCAGCCGCCCGCGTACTGCCTCCGAGGCCGTCGGCCACGGTGATCCAGACGCCGTCGAGGTTCTCGACGATGTCGAACCAGTCGCCCGCGACGTCATAGCTCGGAAGCACGTTGCATGCCACCTCGCCACCGGTGATCCGCGTGATCCGGGGAGGAAGCAGGCTCTGCTGGATCTCCGCGGCGGGCGCGGCTGCTTTCTCCTTTGGCCGGCGAGTAGCGCGGACCGCGCCGCGCGACGGCCAGGACGCCAGCGGCGCTAGGCACCTCCGGCGCGACGTGGCACGATCTCGCAGGT
>JACDBR010000241.1 GCA_013694825.1 Solirubrobacterales bacterium | reverse complement strand
GGGGCCGGCGGCGAGCTGGCCGGTGGAGTCGAGCTCGACCGTGAGGCCGCCGAACGGGCCATCGCCGGTCTGGCCGGCGAGCTCGGGCTGGACCCGGTCGCCACCGCGGAGGGGATCGTGCGGGTGGCCGACGCCGAGATGCTTCGGGCGCTGCGCGTCGTGACCGTCGAGCGCGGGGTCGATCCGCGCCGTTTCGCGCTGCTGCCGTTCGGTGGCGCCGGGCCGCTGCATGCGGCGTCGATAGCAGAGCAGCTCGACGTGCGGCGAATCCTCTGTCCACGGGCCAGCGGCGTGCTCTCAGCGCTCGGGCTGGCGGCGTCGGAGCGCCGCCGCGACACCGCCCGCACGCTTCTGCTGAGCGGCGGTGAGCTGACCCGCGGGCGGATCACGCAAGAGCTCGAGGCACTCGAGGCGACGATAAGCGAGGGATTCGAGCAGGCCGAGCGCCACGCCGCTTACGAGCTGCGCTACCACGGTCAGTCCTTCGAGCTTGCGATCGAGGCAGGCCCGGGCGCCGAGCCGGCTGAGCTGCGCGAGCGCTTCGAAGCTGAGCACGAGCGCCGCTACGGCTACCGCGATCCCGACTCCGAGGTCGAGCTGGTCAACCTGCGGTTGGCGCTGGTGCTGGGCGGCACGGAGCCGGAGCCCGAGGCCGCCGACGGTTCTCTCGAGCGCGGCGAGCGCGAGGTCCGTTTCGGCGGCGAGTGGACTCGGGCGCAGGTCCTGCGGGGCGAGCCGGCAGAAGGGGTCGAGGTCGAGGGACCGTGCGTTTTCGAGCTCCCCGAGGCGACCCTCGCGCTGCCGGTCGGCTGGCGGGCCGTCGTCGACGCCCACGGGACGATCGTCGCCGAACGGGGCTACTCACGGGTAAGCGAGCCAGGGGCTGCAGATTGACGGACGCGGGAGGACTCGCGATGAGCGGGGCGGGCGACGAACGCCCCCCTGGCCTGGACCCGGTATCGCTACAGGTGCTGATCGGCGCGCTGCGCGCCGCCTGCGAGGAGATGGGCGCCGTCCTGATCCGCTCGGCTCACTCGGCGAACATCAAGGAGCGCCGCGACTGCTCGACGGCGCTCTTCGACGCCTCCGGCGAGCTCGTGATGCAGGCCGAGCACATCCCCGTACATCTCGGCTCGATGCCCGACGCGGTCGCCGCGATCGCCGGCGAGCGGCTCGAGCCCGGCCAGGATTGGATCCTCAACGATCCGTTTCGCGGCGGCACGCACCTGCCCGACATCACGCTGATCTCGCCGCTTCACGCGGCGGGCGAGCTGCTCGGCTTCGCGGCCAGCCGCGCCCACCACGCCGATGTCGGCGGGCCGACGCCCGGCTCGATGCCTGCGGATTCACGGCGCCTCGAGGAGGAGGGCGTCGTGATCGAGCCGACGACGGCCGACGACGAGACCCTGCGCTCGCTCGCCGAGCGGATGCGAAACCCGCGCCAAAGGCTCGCCGACCTGCGCGCCCAGCGAGCCGCCAACCGTGTCGGAGCCAAGCGGATGGCCGAGCTCGTCGAGCGCGAAGGACAGGCGACCATGCGCCGCGCGATGACCGAGATCCTCTCCTACGCCGAGCGGCGCACCCGAGCCAGGCTGGCCGAGATCGGCGACGGCGAGTGGCGGGCCGAGGAGCTGCTCGAGGGCGGCGAGCACGGCGAGCGCGACCTGCGGCTGCGAGTCGAGGCGCGGATCAGCGGCGAGCGCCTCGTGCTCGACTTCGAGGGCACGGAACCCCAGGTCGACGGCAACCTCAACTGCCCGCTCGCGGTGACCCGCTCGGCGGCCTTCTTCGCGGTCAGGGCGCTGCTCGACCCTGACGCCCCGCCCAGCGCCGGAGCTCACCGGCCGATCGAGGTCCGTGCGCCGGAGGGCTGCCTGCTGAACGCCCGCCCCCCGGCCGCGGTCGCGGCCGGGAACGTCGAGACCTCGAGCCGCGTCGCCGACCTCGTAATCGAGGCGCTTGCCGGTTGCGTCGAGGCACCTGCCCAGGGCCAGGGAACGATGAACAATCTGACCCTCGCGGGCCACGGCTTTACCTACTACGAGACGCTGGGAGGCGGGCAGGGGGCCTGCGCCGACGCCGACGGGCCGAGCGCGATCCACGTCGCGATGTCGAACACGCTCAACACCCCGGTCGAGGCGCTCGAGTCCGAGCTTCCCGTGCGCTGCACCGAGCTCTCGGTGCGCCGCGGCAGCGGCGGCGCAGGCGCCCACTCCGGAGGCGACGGAATCGTGCGCGAGATCGAGGCGCTTGCGCCGCTCGACTTCACGCTGATCACGGAGCGCCGGCGCCACCAGCCGCGCGGGCGCGACGGAGGCGGCGACGCCAGCCCCGGACGCAACCTGATCGACGGCGAGGAGCTGCCGTCGAAGGCGGCGGGCCGACTCGAGCCCGGTCAGCGACTGCGGATCGAGACCCCCGGCGGCGGCGGGCACGGTCGAGCCTGAGCGTCGATGCACACGTTTGCGGCGGCTGCGGGGGCAAGCCCGGCGGGCTTGGCAATCCTGCTTTTCTGCTCTATGCTCGCGTTCTCGGCCGGACGGTCACGCCCTCGGGCGGCCACTGGGACATCCGGCGGGTATTCGACTTCTCAAGGACGATTTCAGTTTCATGCCTATCGCCTTCAAAGAGTGGGCCGTCACGGCGCGTGCCCTATCGGAGGGAGAGCAACTCGTCACGCTGCGCAAGGGCGGCATCCGCGAGGAGAGCAAGCACTTCGTGCTCGAGCACGAGCGCTTCTTCCTCTATCCGACCTTCGATCACCAGCGAAACGACCTCGTTCGCAGCTCGCACCATCCCGAGCTGCGTCGCGCGCTCGAGGAGGGCGTCTGGCCCGACGAGGAGCCGCCGCCACGGGCGCTGCTCCAGGACGGTGGCATCGCCCAGCCCGACAGGGTTCGGATCCGCGCCTGGGCCGAGGTCGCCGACCACTTCGAGACCGACGATCCGCGAATCGTCGACTCGCTCTCCCCGTATCACGTCTGGACGCCCGACTACGCCCGAAAGCGGCTCGCTTGGAAGCGCCGGCACGCCCTCCACGTTCTGCTGCTTCGGGTCCACAGGATCCCGCGCCCGGTCACGGTTCGCGTCCGCGACGAGTACCACGGCTGCCGCTCCTGGGTGGAGATCGACCGCGACCTGCCCTTCGAGGGCACGCCGGTGATGGCCGACGAGGAGTTCGATCGCGCCTCGGCCTCGATCCGCTCGATCTGCGGCCAGGGCGAGCCCGTCCCCGCCTGAGCTCCCGGCGAGCCACGGCGGATCCCGGACCGCGAGCCGTGAGCGGCCGCTCGTTCGACGAGACGATTCGCGCCGCCGGCCGGGCGCTGGTCGTCGGGATCGGTGGCGGCGGCGACGTCGTCGGCTCGATCGCGGTGGCAAGGCTTTGCGAGTCGCTCGGCACCCCGGCGAGCGTTGGCGGGGTCGCCTGGGAGCGACTGCCGATCGACCCCCACCCCGGCCCGCGGTCGCTCGCCGAGATCCGCGGCGGCCGACCCGCAGGACGCTTCGCCGTGATCGCCGGCCCGGAGACCACCACCCCGCAGGGTGTCCGCTTCTCGGAGTCGATCGTCGCCGAGCGCCTCGGCACCGAGACGGCGCTGATCGACGTCACGGGCGGGGCCGCCGGCGTCGCAAGGGGATTGGGCGAAGCCGCCCGCGAGCTCGGCTGCGAGCTCGTGATCCTCGCCGACATCGGCGGCGACGCGATCGCCACCGGCGAGGAGTCCGGCCTCGCGAGTCCGCTCTGCGACGCACTGATGCTGGCCGGGGCCGTGGAGCTCATGGCGCAAGCAGGGATCGCCACGCTCGGCGCAGTCCTCGGCGCCGGTTGCGACGGGGAGCTCGAGCCCGACGAGGTGCTGGCGCGCGTGGCAGCGATCGGCAGG
>JACDBR010000235.1 GCA_013694825.1 Solirubrobacterales bacterium | reverse complement strand
GAGCGGCTGGGGATGGAGGTCCGCTTCGTCGAGGGCATGCGGATCTCCGAGCCCGAGACGGTCGAGGTGGCGATGATGGTCCTGCTCGGCAAGGTCAACGCCGACATCGTCAAGCGGATCAACCGTCATGGCCAGCCGGCGGTCGGCCTCTCGGGGGAGGACGGCTCGCTGTTCTGCGTCCGCCCGCACCCCGACGCCGAGCGGATCGGCTGGGTCGGCGAGATCGAGCGCGTCGACGTCGACGTGATCGAGCACATCGCCGAGGACTACATCCCGGTGATCGCGACCTCGGCGGCCGACCGCGAGGGCAACTCCTACAACGTCAACGCCGACACCGCTGCCGGCAAGGTGGCCGCTGCGCTCGGCGCCCACAAGGCGATCTTCCTGACCGATGTCGAGGGCTGGCGGGCGCGGGCCGACGACCCCGGCTCGCTGATCAGCCGTGCGCCGGCCTCCGAGGTCGCGAGCGCGCTGGCCGAGACCTCGGGCGGGATGCGACCGAAGCTCGCCGCATGCATCGAGGCGATCGAGGGCGGCGTCTCGTCGGCGCACATCATCGACGGGCGCCGGCCGCACTCACTTCTGCTCGAGCTGTTCACGGACGCCGGGATAGGCACGATGGTGACCCCGTGAGCGCGGACTTTGGTCGTCGTGGCTCAGTTGCGGTGAGCGAGCTCCCGGGCGCGGAGCGCTATCCCGCGCCCGTGGGTCCAGGCGAGACGGTCGATCTGACCGAGGCCGCCGCCGAACGCCTGGAGTCGCACGTATTCATGGCATGTCGCGGTCCAGTCGAGCTTATGCCGATCGGGCTGGCCGAGAAACTCATAGCGCTCAAGGTCGCTGCGAAAAGCGTGCTCGATACGGGCTTGGGTCAGGAGAACTCCGGGCCCGAACCGGGCCCAGGCTGGGTCGTATCCCACCTTGAGCTCGTAGAGGGCACGCCCGTCCTCCAGGCAGAGCGCGAAGGCGATCGCTTTGTTGTCGAGACGCAGGAACCAGAGGCGCAGGATTCCCTGGCGTGCCGCCCACCGGGCCACCTCGCTGTAGAAGGTCAGGGTCCTGGGAGAGCTGGTGACGGCAGTTCCGCCCTCGCGCTTCCAGCCCGACCCCTCGATGGCGAAGCCTTCGGCGAGGAGTCCATCGAGGCGTTCGCGCCCGTCGGCTACCTCGAAGACGACCTCACCCTCTTCGCCAAGACGCCGTCGAAAGCGGCGGTACTTGCTCACTCTCCGGGTTGGGAGACGCCCGAGAAACCCCTCCCAATCCCCGCGTGTCCTCACGAACGGAGAGCGCATCGAAGTTCTGCACTCGACGCTCATGCGCTTGACTCGCGCGATCGTCGCGGTCGTCGGGAGTTCCCAGCCTACGGCGGGCACGAATCCGAGGTCGAGCCTTCGTGGGGGACGGTCAAGCAGGCCCATGATGAGCTTCTCGAGCATCGACGCGTCGATGGAGAGGGGAGAGAACATGGGTGTATGCCAGTTAACCGGGGCTGCAAGCACACCGCGGCGCCTGGCGAGCGGCACCAAGGCGACGAGTTCATCGCCGCGGCGCACCGCCGTGATCTGCAGCTTTCCTGCGCCGAAGCTGCGCCACCAAGCGTCCAGCCAGCCAGGGCGCATGAACGGCGCGCAGCCCAGCCTCGACCCGAACTCCTCCCACTCCGCAGCGATTTCCTCCAGCGTGCGGTGGTGTTCAACTCTGAAATTGGGCAACGACTCAGGTCTTGCCACGGATGGTCTGTCGATCGGCCGCGAGGCATGAGTCTCGCAGGCCGAGGAACCCGACGTGCACAACAACGGCAGCTCGCAAGATGACCATCGAGGAGATGCGCAGGTTGGAGCGTCGTTACGCCGTTCCCGTCTACGTGCGGTCACCGATCGAGTTCGTACGCGGCGAGGGGACTCGGCTTTGGGACCCGGAGGGCCACGAGTACCTCGACTTCTTTGCCGGGCTCTCGGTCCACAACCTGGGTCACTGCCACCCGCGCATAGTCGCCGCGATCCGCGAGCAGGCCGGCCTGCTAGCAGGTAGCTCGAACCTCTTCTACTCAGAGCCGGCGATGCGACTTTGCGAGCGGCTCTCCGTGTCGAGCCTCGGCGGCAAGGTGTTCCTGTGCAACACCGGCACCGAGGCGGTCGAGTGCGCGATCAAGCTGGCCCGAAAGCATGCCCACCGGCGCGGGATCGAGAGTCCGGAGATCGTCACACTCGACGGTGGCTTCCATGGCCGCACGCTCGGCGCGCTCGCGGCCACTCCGCGCCTCGCCCGTGACGATCTATTCGGCCCGCTTCCCGACGGCTTCGTCGCCGTGCCGCGCGACGATCCCGAGGCGTTGAGAGCCGCGATTGGTCCGCGGACCGCCGCGGTGATGATCGAGCCGATCCAGGGCGAGGCGGGGATCGTCTTGATTGCCGACGAGATCTTGATCGGGGCACGCGAGGCCTGCGAGCAGCACGGGGCCGTTCTGATCTTCGACGAGATCCAGGCTGGGATGGGGAGGACAGGAAGCCTCTGGGCCTACGAGCAGGCCCCGGTGCGACCGGACGTGATCACGGCGGCGAAGGCGCTCGGGGGCGGGCTGCCCGTCGGCGCGGTGGTCACCGCCCCAGAGCTGGGCGACGTCTTCGAGCCCGGCGATCACGGCTCGACCTTCGGCGGCGGGCCGATCGCCGCCCGTGCGGCAATTGAGACTCTCGAGCTGATCGACGACCCTGTCCTGCTCGGGCGGGTGCGTGAGCTCGGCGAGCGCTTTAGGCTCGGCCTCGAGGCGCTCGAGCCGGTCACCGAGGTGCGGGGGAGGGGGTTAATGGTCGGGGTGAGCCTGGTTCCGGAGCTCGACGCCGCTGCGATCCGTGACCGGGCGCTCGCGCTGGGCCTCGTCTGCAACGTCCCGGGCCGGTCGATGCTCCGCTTCCTGCCGCCGCTCACGATCGCCGAGGCGGATATCGACGAGGCGCTCGACAAGCTCCGGCGGGCGCTCGCCTAGGGGGCTGGCTGCGAAGCCTCTGGCTGCGGCTGCCGGCTCTCGAGTGCCCGCCACACGGGGAGTCTGAGGACCTTCTAGGGTTCCATCCGTGCCACTTGAACCGCACGAGCGCGTCGGTCTCGGCCGCGGAGGCAGGCCTCCCGGTCAGCCCCCGCCGACCAGCTTCGATCCGGAGGGCCCCGAGGGACCGGGACCGGAGGGCGATGGCCCCGCGGGCCCGCGCGAGCGCATGTCGCGACGGACGCGCGCCGCCCTCGTCGCCCTGCTCGCGCTGGTGATCGGCCTCGGCGTCGGACTTGGCGTGATCGTCGGCAGCGGTCCGCGCGAGGTCGAGACGACGACCACGACCTCGGTGACCGACACGGAGACCGAGACCGCGACGGAGACCGCGACGGAGACACTGCCGGCTGAGACCGTCGTCGAGACGCAGGAGCTGCCGGCAGAGACCGTTACCGAGACGGTGACGGGAGAGGCCGAGACGGAGACGATCACCGAGACCGTGACCGAGCAGGCGCCGGCGCCACCGGGCCAGAACTAGCCGTCCTGCCGGCCGTCGAAGGGTGCCGCGCAGCGGTCCGTCCAGCCGAGCGGCGATTCGGTCGGTGAGCGGCGGCCCGTTCAGGGAGTCGCGGTTGCGGCGGCGGGCTCCGACGGAGCGGAGTCATTCCCCACAGCGTCGCGGGCGATCACGCGGTAGGTATAGCTGGTGCCGGCCTGAAGCCCCTTGTCGATGAACGAGTTGCCCCCCCGCAGGGTGGCGATGTCGACCCCGTCGCGGCGCACGCGATAGGAGGCGACCCCGTCGTTGTCGATGCTTCGCTCCCATGAGAGAGAGATGCGCCGCCTCGTCAGGGCCTTGGCGTCGAGGGCCCGCGGCGCGCTCGGAGGCTCCGTGTCGATGGTCGGCCCGGTGCAGGTGTCGGAGCCGGTGTCGGTGAACGAGCCGATCGACTCCGGGACGAAGCGCCAGGAATAGCTGGTTGGGTGCAGGGTCAGCGCAAGGACGCCGAATGTCTTCGCGTTACGAATCCCGCTGTTGGCCGCCGGCGCTCGGTCGGGAGGCGGATGACTGTTACCGCCGGTACCGACGATGAACTGGCGGATGCCCGCTTGTGGGTCTGGGTTGGCGTTCGGGTCCTGACGAGCGAAGCGCTCATAGGCGTGATCACTAGCGCTGAGGATCACGTCAGCACCCGCCGCGTAGAGGTCCTCCCAGAGCGGCGCGCTGATCGGGTTGTTGCGGTGGTAGCCGGAAGTGAATCGCGGGGCGTGGAAGTAGGCGAGCGTGCACGCTGACGGGTTTGCAGCCAGGTCGGCCTCGAGCCAGTCGTTCTGGGGCGAGCCCTCGACGCAGGCGACGTACTCGCAGTTGGAGTTCAGCGCGATCAGGTGCCAGGCGCCGACGTCATAGCTGTAGTAGCCCTTGTCGCGGTCCCCGGCGGGCCCGCTGAAGACGCCCGGACCGTTGAAGTAGTCGAAGTAGCCGCTGGGGCTTCCGGAGTCGTACTCGTGGTCTCCGGGCACGGGGTGGCTGATCGAGTTGAACTGGCCCCAGCTCAGGTCGTAGGAGCTCTGAAACTCCGACAGCGTCGCCAGGTCGTACTGGAGGTCTCCCAGCGGCAGCACCGCCTCCAGGCCCCCATCGGCCAGCAGGTCCGCGGTCCAGCGCTGGCGGCAGGTGCCGGT
>JACDBR010000222.1 GCA_013694825.1 Solirubrobacterales bacterium | reverse complement strand
GACCTGGGCCTCGGCGAAGTGCCCGATCCGGGCCTTCGCCATCACCGGGATGCTGACTGCCTCCTGGATCGCGGCGATCACCCGGGGATCGGCCATCCGCGCGACGCCGCCGTCGCGGCGGATGTCGGCTGGGACGCGCTCCAGCGCCATGACCGCGGCGGCGCCGCTCGATTCGGCTATCCGAGCCTGCTCGGCGGTGGTCACGTCCATGATCACGCCGCCCTTGAGCATCTCCGCCAAGCCGCGCTTGACCCTGAATGTGGCTCGCTCGCTCATCGCAACTGAATATAGAGCCCTTTCCCGCTGCCGCTGATCCGCCTGGCCGGGGCTCCCGTAGACCCCACGAGAGAGTTCTAACCGCTGACAGGAGGATCTGAAGATGACCACGAAGAGCGAGCGCACGGGGCGCCGCCCCAGCGCGATCGAGAAGATCGCCGCTGACCCCCTCTCGCGCCGCAGGTTCCTGGCAATCGGCGGTGGCACTGCGTCCGCCGCGCTGCTGGCCGCTTGCGGGGACGACGAGGAGAGCAGTGGCGGCAGCGAAACGTCCGCATCGACCACTGAGTCCTCGACGACGACGCAGGAGATGAAGGACAAGATGGCCTCGCAGTTCGGCGAGGGCGATCTCGGCATCGTCAACTACGCGCTGACGTTGGAGTACCTGGAGGCCGCGTTCTACGACGACGTCGTCAAGAGCGGGCTGTTCAAGGGCGACGACCTGGCGCTGATTGAGATGATCGGGATGAACGAGCAGGAGCACGTCACTGCCCTCGAGGGCACGGCGAAGCAGCTCGGCGACGTCGCACCGGAGCCGAAGGCCAAGTTCCCGCTCGACGATGCGCAGTCGGTGCTGGAGCTTGCCGCAACCGTCGAGAACCTCGGCGCCGCGGCCTACCTCGGCCAGGCAGGCGCGATCGAGGATCCAAAGATCCTCGCGGCGGCGCTGTCGATCCACTCGGTCGAGGGGCGCCACGCGGCCATCCTCAACCAGCTGATCGGCGAGTCGTTCGTGCCCGACGGGCCGTTCGCCAAGCCGGCTGACATGGATGAGGTGCTGAAGCAGGTTCAGCCCTTCATCGTCAGCTAGACCCGACAGAGTTCGAAAGGAGCATTAGAAGATGAGCACGCAAAAGCTCGCAGCACCCGAGCTCGAGTCGGTCGACTTCGAGCCGATGGACCGAGGTTCGTTCGTCCTCAAGGGCGCGATTGCCGCGGCCGCCGTTTACGGCGTCTCCGCAGTCGGTCCGCTTGTCCGCGGGGCGTTCGCCCAGGGCTCAAGCGGGGACATCGACATCCTCAACTACGCGCTGACCCTGGAGTTCCTAGAGTCGGCCTTCTACGAGATGGCGCTCAAGGAGACGAAGCTCTCCAGTGAGGTCAAGGGGATCGCGGAGACGATCGCCAAGGACGAGGCCGAGCACGTCACGGCGCTCGAGGGAACGATCAAGGACCTCGGCGGCAAGGCCGTCAAGGCCCCCGGCGTCGACTTCGGCGAGGCGTTCGCCGACGAGAAGACGTTCTTGACGACTGCGATCACGTTCGAGGATCTCGGCGTCAGCGCCTACAACGGCGCGGCCCCGATGATCAAGTCGGTGGACGTGCTGGCGGCGGCAGGCTCGATCGTTCAGGTCGAGGCCCGCCACGCAGCGGTGGTCCGCTTCTCGAACGGCGAGTCGCCGTCTCCGATGGCGTTCGACGAGGCGCTCGACATGGACGCGGTCCTCAAGGCCGCGAAGCCCTTCATCACCAGCTGAGCGCACGCGCTCCAGCAACCGCGGCCGCTGTCCCAGTCACCGGCCGCGAGTGATGAAAGACGATGGCGGGGGTCCTCCGGGGCCCCCGTCTCGCGTTCCGGGGCGGTCGCGGCTAGCGCTACTTCAGCTTGAAGGCGCGGATGCGGTCCTTGAACGCGCCCTTATCGCGGGCGTACACGCCGTAGGCGAGCGCCTGGACCAAGGCGAGCAGCGAGGTGTTCGAGCGCGTGAACGAGGGGCTGTTCGACGAGTAGTAGAGCGTCATATCGACGTGCTCTGAGACCTCCGAGAGCGTCGCGTCGGTGATCGCCATCGTGCTGGCGCCACGATGGCGGGCGAGCTTCATGGCGCGGATCACGATCGGGTGCGCGCCGCCGGCCGAGAAGGCGATCACGAGGCTCTCCTCGTCGACCCGGCTGAGCCGGGTGATCGCATCCTGGCGAGGACTGGCGATCACCTCGGCGCGGATGTCGAGCAGGGCCAGGAGGTGGCGGAGATAAGAGGCGAAGAAGGCGAGTTGGTCGAGCCCGACGATCATCACCCGGCTCGCCGAGCCCAGCGCCTCGACGACAGCCTCTATCTGCTCGCTGGTCAGGTTTCGGACCGTCTCCTCGACGTTGGAGTGATCGGTGGCCAGGGAGCTCTCGAACTCGGAATGGTCGAAGTCGACGAGCGGCTCCGAACGAGTCTCGCCGGGCCGAGTGCGGTACTCCTCGATCGCAGCCTGCTGGAGCTCGGGGTAGCCCTCGAAGCCAAGCGCCTGCGAGAAGCGAACGACGGTCGAGGAGGAGGTGTCGGCGCGGCGAGCGAGCTCCTCGGCGGTCTGGAAGGCGGCCTCGTCGAGGTGGTCGACGATGTAGCGGGCGACCTCCTTCTGCGAGCGTGAGAACTCCTCGAAGCGCTCGGTGATGTATGCGGAGAGGCTGCGCCCGCCGGGCTTGCCGACCGACTGGACGGCCGCGGCGGACGCACCGTTAGCTTTGCTGGCGGACTTGGTCGCGGTGGCCGCGCCGCCGGACTTGGTCTTGGTCGCGGTGGCTGTGGCGCTGGCCTTGGTGGCGGTCTTGGTCACGGCGGGTTGTTTCTCGCCAACCCGCGGTTTCCCTTCCGAGGAGCCGCGAGCGCTCTACGGCGTACTCCGCGATACCGCCCGAGGGATCTCTACGGCGAGACGCCGCCCGAGCCTTGGCCCGCCTGGGGCGACTCCTCGGGAGCCATGTCTTCCGGAACGGGCGCCGTCGAAGTCGCCGTCGTCGGAGGGAGCGTGTCGGCTGCGGAGGGCCGGCTGCACTCCTCCAGGCCGGCCTCCTCAGCCAGACGCGTGCGCTCCACCTGACCCCCGGCGACCTCGGCCTGGGCCTCGGCGAAGCCCAGGGCGTCCTCCGCACGCGCCGCCCGCAAGGCTTCGCCCTGCACCTCGATCGCCTCCTGTCGTGCGGCCAGATAACGGTCGAAGCCCTGCTCGAGCGAGGCGGGCGTGCGGAGCGCCACCAGCTCACTCAGCTCCTGCTCGGAGATCGCGATCAGGTCCGCGGTGAGCGCGGCGTTCTGCTCCGGCGTCGAGGGCGTGTCCTCGACGGCGGCCAGCGTCTGCTCGCGGGCGGCGACGCAGATCTCGTCGGCCGCGGCCGTGAACTCGGATTGGCTGAGCGGCTCGGGGGCCGGCGGCTCCTGCTTCTCACCGCAGCCCGTGCCGAGCGCCGTGAGCATGAGCGCGAGGCAGAGCGCCGCCGGTAGGCCGGCAGCGCGCCGCGGTCGGCGTCCTGAGGCGGGCGATGAGCTCCGCGGCTCTGGTT
>JACDBR010000144.1 GCA_013694825.1 Solirubrobacterales bacterium | reverse complement strand
CGGCTGATCTGGCGCCAGGCCAGCAGCGGGCCGATTCCGGTGAACAGCACCAGCAGGATCGCCAGCGGCGCGGTGTATTGATCGAACCAGGGCGAGCCCAGCGAGGAGCGCTCGCCGGTGACCGCCTCGGAGATCAAGGGGAAGAACGTGCCCCAGAAGATCACGACGACGAGCAGGACCAAGAGCAGGTTGTTAACCAGGAAGATCGACTCGCGCGAGAGCAGCGAGTCGATTCGCCGTTCGGAGCGCAGCGAGTCCCGACGCGAGACGATCAGCGCCGCCGAGCCGATCACGACGAACGCGATCAGCGCCAGCAGCGGGCCTCCGACCTTGGAGACGCCGAAGGCGTGGATCGATTCGATCACCCCCGATCTCACCAGGAAGGTGCCCAGCAGCGCCAGCGAGAAGGTCGCGACGATCAGCGATACGTTCCAGGTCCGCAGCATGCCGCGCTTCTCCTGGACCATCACCGAGTGCAGGAAGGCGGTACCGATCAGCCACGGCATCAGCGAGGCGTTCTCGACCGCGTCCCAGCCCCAGTAGCCGCCCCAGCCGAGCTCGCTGTAGGACCACAGCGAGCCGAGCAGGATGCCGCTGCCGAGCAGAACCCAGGCGATCAGCGCGAAGCGGCGCGTCGAGCGGATCCAGCTGGCGTCGACGCGGCGGGTGATCAGGGCGCCGATCGCGAAGGCGAACGGGATCGCGAAGAAGACGTAGCCCGAGTAGAGCATCGGCGGGTGGATCGCCATCGCCGGGTGGCGGAGCAGCGGGTTGAGGCCGGCGCCGTCGGGGGGCACCGGGTTCGAGCGCGTGAACGGAAACGACTCCGCGGCCGGCGAGATCACTCCGAACAGCATCAGGCCGCAGAAGAAGGCGGCGAGGCCGCCGAGCACGGCGGTCGCCCAGGGCATGATCTCGCGGTGGCGGTTGCGATTGATCCGCAGGACCGCGCTCGAGGCGAGCGAGAGCACCCAGGCCCAGAGCAGCAGCGAGCCCGCCTGGCTCGACCACATCGCGGTCAGCTTGTAGCCGAGCGGCGTCGCGGTCGAGGAGTGGCCGGCGACGAGCGCGAGCGAGAAGTCGTCGCGCAGGAAGGAGAGCTCGACGCAGACGACGGCGACGCTCAGCAGCACGGCCAGCGCGTAGACGCCGCGGCGCGCCGAGTCGACCCAGCGCCGCTCGCCGGCGCGGCCGCGCAGCGCCGCCACGACGGCATACACGGCCGCGGCGAACCCGGCGAACAGGCACGCGGCTCCGAGCTCGGCCATGCTAGGCGCGACTGGCGGGCACGGCAGGCCGCCCGGCCGAGCGGAGCTCCGGCCGTCCGGTTACCTCGAACCGACAGGTCGTCTCGACCCGCCCGATCACTCGATCACCACATGCTCGGGGTCGGCCTCCGCCTCGTCCTCGAACTTCGACGGGCACTTGGTGACCAGGCTGTCGCGCTCGGCCATGAAGGTCCCGCCACGAACCTCGCCGGTGACGATCACCTCGCGGCCCTCGCGAAACGGATCGGGGATCTGGCCGGAGTAGACCACCGGGATCCGCGCCTCGGGGTCCTCTCGGTCGGCGACCTCGAAGCGAAGCTCGGAGCTCGTGCCCGGCCGGGCGATCGTGCCGTCGACCACCTCGCCGGTCAGGTCGTAGGAGGCGCCCGGCTCGGCGGAGGCGAGCAGGTCGGAGGGCTCGCGCGCCTCGCTCGAGGCGCTGAAGGACGTGTAGATCAGCCCGACGGCGAGCAGCACGGCGGTGCTGAGCGCCACGACGAGGCGGATCTTTCGCTTGCGTGCAGGGTCCATGGAGCTTGAGCCATTATCGCAAGAGCGCGACCGCGCCCAAGCGGGCTTGGCAGGCGCGGCTAGAGTCGCGCCCGATGAGCCCAGAATCACCCAAGGATCCCGTCCTGCTGATCACCGGAGCGTCGACCGGGATCGGCGCCGCCACCGCCCGCGCCGCGGCCGAGGCCGGCTACCGGCTCGTGCTCGCCTCGCGCAGCGAGGACAAGCTCGGTGAGCTCGCGGCCGAGCTCGGCGGGCCCGACAGGGCGCTCGTCTCGAAGTGCGACGTGACCGAATGGGCCGATAACGAGCGCGCCGTCAAGGCCGCGCTCGACGGCTTCGGCCGGCTCGACGCCGTGTTCGCCAACGCCGGCTTCGGGGCATCCCGAGGGTTCCTCGAGGGGACGCCCGAGCAGTGGCGCGAGATGGTCCTGACCAACGTGCTCGGCGTCGCGCTGACGATCCGCGCCAGCCTTCCGCAGATGCTCGAGCAGGACCACGGCCACATGCTGATCACGAGCTCGATCGCCGGCCGCCGCGCGCTTCCCGGCTCGCTCTACTCGGCCTCCAAGCACGCGGTCACGGCGATCGGCGAGTCATTGCGCCAGGAGCTCCGCCAGATGCACGAGAACAAGACGGTCAGGGTGACGCTGATCGAGCCGGGGATGGTCGACACGCCGTTCTTCGACAACCCGCTCGATCAGGGCACGGCGCTGGAGGGCGAGGACATCGCCCGAGCCGTGATCTACGCGCTCGGCCAGCCGGCGCACGTCGACGTCAACGAGATCCTGATCCGGCCGATCTCGCAGCCGACCTGAACTAGTTGCTGACCGCGCGGCGGTAGCGGCTGATCGAGAGGAACGCGAAGACGATCGTGATCCCGATCGCCCAGGCGAACGCGCCCCAGACGTCGTCGCCATGCGGCGCGCCGACGAACAGCGCCCTGGCCGCGTCGGAGACGGTCGAGAACGGGTTGACGTTGGCGAACGCCTCGAGCCAGCTCGGCATCGTCGCGGTCGGGACGAAGATCGAGGAGGCGAAGGTGAGCGGGAAGATCGCGATGAAGCCGAGCGCGTTGGCGGTCTCCGGCGAGGACGAGTTGAGCCCTACGAGGGCGAAGACCCAGGAGAAGGCGTAGCCGAAGAGCAGCATCAGGAAGAGCCCGAGCGCTACCTCACCCGGCGAGGAGAGGAACGAGAAGCCGACCAGCAGCCCGACGCCGAACATGATCACGAGCGAGATCGAGTTGAGGAAGACGTCTGAGAACGTGCGGCCGGCCAGCACCGCCCCGCGCGACATCGGCAGCGAGCGGAAGCGGTCGATCAGCCCCTTGCGCAGGTCGTCTGAGAGGCCGAGCGCGGTCGTGAAGCCGCCGAAGGCGATCGTCTGGACGACGATCCCGGGGATCAGGAAGTCGACGTAGTCGTCGTAGCCAGGGGTCGCGATCGCGCCGCCGAAGACGTAGACGAAGAGCAGCGTGAACATCACCGGCTGGATCGTGTAGCCGGTCAGCAGGTCGGGCTGACGAGGGATCCGCTGGAGGTTTCGCTTCGCCAGGACGAGCGTGTCGCTGACGCTGTTGCCGAGCTGGCTCACGCCTGTCCCTCCCGCGCGGCTTCCTCGCCGCCAGCGTCCTCGGCCTCGGCCTCCTCGACTGGGCGGCCGGTGAGCTGCAGGAAGACGTCGTCGAGGGTCGGGCGGCGGACGGCGATGTCGTCGACTCCGACCGCGACGGCGTCGAGCTTGCGTACGGCCTCGGCGATCGCGCCGCGGTCCTCGAGCAGCGAGAGCTTGACCACTCCGTCCTCGCTCCAGGGCTGCTCGGCCGACAGCTCGCGCAGGGCGTCGCGGGCCGTCTCGATCTGAGTGCCGTCCTCGAGCCGGACCTCGAGCCGCTCGCCTCCGATCCGGTCCTTGAGCTCGTCCGAGGTGCCCTCGGCGATCACCTTGCCGTGGTCGATCACGGCGATCGAGTCGGCGAGCCGGTCGGCCTCGTCGAGATACTGGGTGGTCAGCAGCACGGTGGGCCCCTGCGCGACGCGCTCCTCGATCGTCTCCCAGAGCCCGATCCGGCTGCGCGGGTCGAGGCCGGTGGTCGGCTCGTCGAGGAAGACGATCGGCGGCCGGGCGACCAGGGCGGCCGCGAGGTCGAGCCGGCGGCGCATTCCTCCGGAGTAGGTGCGCACGAGCCGGCCGCCGGCGTCGGCGAGGTCGAAGCGCTCGAGCAGCTCGCTCGAGCGCTTGCGCGAGGGCGCCTTGCCGAGGTGGTAGAGGCGACCGACCATCTCGAGGTTCTCGAACCCGGTCAGGTTCTCGTCGACGGCCGCGTACTGGCCGGCGAGCCCGATCTGGGCACGAAGCTCGGCCGCCTGTTTAACGACGTCGAGCCCCGCTACCCGGGCGCTGCCCGAGTCGGGGGCCAGCAGCGTCGTGAGGATCCGTACGGCCGTCGTCTTCCCCGCGCCATTGGGTCCCAGCAGGCCGAGGATCGTCCCCTGAGGAACGCTCAGGTCGACCCCGTCGAGCGCCTTCACCTCGCCGAAATGCTTGAGGAGCTCGTGGGTCTCTATCGCTACGTCGGAGGCCATGAAGCGCGGCACACTAGCGCCGCCCAAGGACGTGGCTGTGAACGACCGGGGACGCCCGTTCGGCTCGGCCCTAGTTCAGCTTCGGATCGTCGGCGTGCTCGCGGTAGAAGCCGACGATCGGCTTGACGTAGTCGCCGAAGCGTGGGCAGACGAGGCCCTGACGCGAGAGCAGGTCGGCCGCCTGGCGCGCGTCGAAGCGGACCGAGTGGTTGAGGTAGACGATCGACTGGCGCGGCGTGTCGCCGAAGGCGCTTCGGAGCCGCGACGAGCGCATCGAGAGGTCGGCGAGCCGTGGCGGGATCCGCATCGTCGGCTTGCTGCCGGTCAGCTCGGTCGCCAGCATCTCGACCAGCTCGTGCGAGCTCAGCGGGTCGGGGTCGACGAGGTGGAGCGTCGCCCCGACGGCCGCGGGCTCGGCCGCGCCGGCCAGCATCGCGGCGACCACGAAGTCCACGGGAACGACGTTGAACGGGCTCGAGCCGTCGCCGACCTGGCCCATCGGCGTGCCGCGGCTTTGGAGCGCCCGCGCCATTCGCAGGATGTAGTAGGGGCCGTCGAACTTGGAGGTCTGGCCGGTGCGCGAGTCGCCGACCACGATCGCCGGGCGGTAGATCGTCGTCGGCACGCGCTCGCGAACCGTCTGGACCCAGAGCTCGGCCTGGAACTTGGTCGACTCGTAATGGTTCTTGAAGCCCTGGCCGAGTGAGAGCTCGTGCTCGTAGACGACGCCGTGGCGGTCACCGGCGACGTAGGCGGTCGAAACGTAGTTGAGACGCTCGAGCCGCTTGGCCTGCTCGCAGAGCTCGAGCACGTTGCCCGTGCCGTCGACGTTGACGGCCTGGGCGAGCTCGAGCGGGACGGTGAGGTCGTAGATCGCCGCGAGGTGAAAGACGACCGTGACCTCCTCGACGAGCCGCTCCCAGTCGGCGCCGTCCAGCCCGAGGCGGCGCTCGGAGATATCGCCGACGAGGATCTCGATTCGCGCGGCTTCGAGCTCGGAGGCGGCCTCGCGCGCCGCGTCGGCCATCCGCGACTCAACCAGCGCGACGACCGTCGCCTCGTCGTCTCGCTCGAGGATCTCGCTGACCAGGCGGCGGCCGATGAAGCCGGGAAAGCCGGTGATTAGGACAAGCTGGGAGGCCACTGGAGGGGCGGGCATCCAATCACAACCCCAGGCCTCGCCGCGAGCCCCGAATCCCAGCGGCGCCGACGCGGGGGCTCGCGCGCCGACGGCTCAGTCCGAAGCGCCCTTCAGCGCCTCGGCGACGAGCAGGAAGCCGAGCCGGTCGACCCGACGCGCGGTGTCGCTGAGAACGACGGCGGCGGCCC
>JACDBR010000141.1 GCA_013694825.1 Solirubrobacterales bacterium | reverse complement strand
ATGCAACCGAGCACCTGCTCGCCCTCGCCGACCGCTTCGAGCCGCGCCGAATCGACCTCGGGGTCGCCAACGGCCGCCGCTTCCTGTTCGCCTGCGGCGCCGGGCTCGACGCGACGGCGGCCCAGATCGTCGACTCGCGACCGAAGCTGAAGGCCCGCGGCGGGCGCTGGTTCTACGCCTCGATGGCCGTCGCCGGCTTCTACCGCAACTATCTCAGCGATCCGGTGCGGATGCGGACGACGATCGGTGGTGAGCGAGTCGACGGGGTGACCGTCATCGTCCAGAACTCGGACCCGTTCACCTACTTCGGCGAGCGCGAGGTGCGTGTCTGCGAGGGCGCCGCGATCGACAATGGCCGGCTCTCGCTGGCCGTGCTCCGGCGCGCCGCCCAGCGCGACGTGCCGACGATCATCACCCGCGTCCTCGCCTCCGGGCTGAAGGCCGGCGACCACCGGCAGATCGCACACTTCGAGGGGATCACCGACGGCGTGGTGGAGTCGATCTCGACCGATCCCGGCGGACGCCGGCGAAGCTTCCCGGTCGAGGTCGACGGCGACTACATCGGCGATCACGAGCGCCTCGAGCTGGGGATCGACCCCGGCGCCCTGCTCGTCATCGCCTGACGGCGGAGCATGGCCTGCGCGTTCTGCGCAATCGCCGCTGCCGGGTCCGAGGCGCAAATCGTGTTCGAGGACGAGCTGACGCTGGGCTTCCTCGACAACCGGCCGCTCTTCGAGGGCCATACCTTGCTGATCCCGCGCGCCCATCACGAGGCGATCTGGGACCTGCCCGACGAGCTCGTGGGACCGTCCTTCGCCAACGTGCGGGCGCTCTCGGTCGCGGTCCGCGATGCGATGGGCGCAAGCGGCGCCTTCGTCGCGCTCAACAACATCGTCTCCCAGAGCGTTCCTCACCTCCACGCCCACGTCGTCCCGCGACGTCCGAAGGACGGCCTGCGAGGCTTCTTCTGGCCACGGACGAAATACTCGAGCGACGAGCGCGCGGCCGAGGTCGCCGACCTGATCCGCGCTGAATCCGAGAGGAGACCGAAATGAGCGATCACGACCCGAGCACGACCGGGGCCCGCCCGGCCAGCATGTTCCCGACGCTGCGCTATCGCGACGCCGAGGCGGCGGTGAAATGGCTCGGCGAGGCGTTCGGCTTCAAGGAGAAGGAGATCTCGCGCGGGGAGAACGGGCGGATCGTCCACGCCGAGCTCCGCCACGGAGGCAGCGTCGTGATGCTTGGCGAGGGCGATGACGGCGGCGGCGAGCGAGCCGGCCTCTCGGGCGTCTACGTCGTAGTCGCCGAGCCCGACGCCCATCACGAGGGCTCCGTCGCCGCCGGCGCCGAGATCACGATGGGCCTGACCGACCAGCCCTACGGCTCGCGTGAGTACGCCGCCCGCGACCCTGAGGGCCACAACTGGTTCTTCGGCACCTACGACCCGATGGTCGCGTAGACGGTTCGGGAGCCGGACTACTCGCCCGGCGTCACCCGGAAGACGTCGAAGACGCCCTCGACGTGGCGCAGGCGTGAGATCGTCGAGCGGATCTGCTCGACGTCGCCGACCTCGATCACGAAGCGGTTCTTGACCATCGGGTGGCGGGTCGAGCAGCTCGCCTCGAGGATGTTCGACCCAGCCTCCGAGAAGGTGCGCGTGAGGTCCTCGAGCAGGCGCACGCGATCCCAGGCGTCGATCTGGATCTCGACCCGGTAGGAGGTGGCGTTTGCCCCGTCCCAGGAGACGTCGGTGAATCGCTCGGGGCTCCGCTTCAGCGCCGCGACGTTCTTGCAGTCGTCACGGTGGATCGTGATTCCGCGCCCGAGCGAGACGTAACCGATGATCTCGTCGCCGGGGACCGGCCGGCAGCACTTGGCGAGGCGGATCACGACGTCCTCGACGCCGGCGACCTCGATCCCGAAGCTCGAGGCGTCCTGGGTGCGGCGCTGGCGCTCGTCCTTACCCTCGAGCACCCCCGCGAGCCGCGACTCGGTCTCGCCGCCCGCCACGGCTTCGCCCTGCTTGAGACGCTGCATCAGCTTCGAGGCGACGGTCTTGGTCGAGATCTTCGCCTGGCCGATCGCGACGTAGAAGTCATCCGCCTTGCGGAACCCGAGCTCGCGGATCACGTCGACGAGCAGCGGCGAGCCGGCGAACTTGTGCGGCGGCAGGCTCGATTTGCGGAGCTCCTCGGTCAGCGCGTCACGCCCGCGGCGCTCGGCGTCCTCGCGGCGCTCGCGCTTTAGGAAGGCGCGGATCTTGTTGCGCGCCCGAGTGGTTCGCACCAGCGCTAGCCAGTCGCGCGACGGCCCGCGCTCCTGCTTGGCGGTCAGGATCTCGACGATGTCGCCGGAGTGGAGCTGGTAGTGGAGCGGCACGATCTTGCCGTTGACCTTCGCGCCGACGCAGCGGTGGCCGACGTCGGTGTGGACCGAGTAGGCGAAGTCGAGCGGCGTCGAGCCGGCGGAGAGATTCTTGACCTCACCCCTCGGCGTGAAGACGAAGACCTCGTCCTCGAAAAGGTCGACCTTCAGCGCCTCCAGGAACTCCTTCGGCTCCTGGTCGCCCTCGTCCTCGAGCAGCTGGCGAAGCCACGTCATCTTGTCGCGTGAGCTGGCATCGGCGCCGCGGCCGTTGGGGGTTTCCTTGTAGACGACGTGAGCGGCGATCCCGTATTCGGCCGTCTCGTGCATGTCGCCGGTACGGATTTGGATCTCCAGCGGCCGGCCCTCGGGCCCGATCACCGTTGTGTGGAGCGCCTGGTAGAGGTTCAGCTTCGGGGTCGCGATCAAGTCCTTGAAGCGGCCGGGAAGCGGCTTCCAGATCGAATGGGCGATCCCGATCGCGCCGTAGCAGTCCTTTACCGACTCGACGATCACGCGCATCGCGGTCAGGTCGTAGATCTCGTTGAACTCGCGGCCCTTCTTGCTCATCTTCGAGTAGATCGAGTAGAAGTGCTTGGCGCGGCCCGAGATGCTCGACTCGATCCCGACCTGGCGCAGCTCGCCGGCCAGGAACTCGCCGGCCTCCGAGACGTAGCGCTCGCGCTCCTCGCGCTGCTGGGAGACGAGCTTCTTGATCTCCTCGTACTTGCGCGGATGAAGTCGCTGAAAGGCGAGGTCCTCGAGCTCCCACTTGATCGCGTGGATCCCGAGCCGATGCGCCAGCGGCGCGTAGATCTCGAGCGTCTCGCGCGACTTGTCGAGCTGCTTGGCCTTTGCCAGGCCGCCGACCGTGCGCATGTTGTGGAGCCGATCGGCGAGCTTGATCAGGATGACGCGGACGTCCGAGGACATCGCGACCATCATCTTGCGGTAGTTCTCGGCCTGGTTGTGATCGCGGCTCTGAAAGGTGATCCCGGTGAGCTTCGTGACCCCGTCGACGAGCTGGGCGACCGACTCGCCGAACAGCTCTGAGACCTCGTCGAGGCTGGCACTCGTGTCCTCGACCGTGTCGTGGAGCAGCGCCGCGCAGAGCGTCTCCGTGTCGAGTCGCAGGCCGGCGCAGATCTTGGCGACCTCGACCGGGTGGGTGACGAAGTCCTCGCCGCTGCGCCGTCGCTGGTCGGCGTGGCGCTCGCAGGCAAACTCGAAGGCAAGCTCGATTGGGTCACGGTCGATCTTCTGATCGCCGTCGGCGCTGTGCTCCTCGATTACGGCAAGCAGATCGTCGAGCATCTCCCGCTCGGCGGGATCGAGCCCTGCGGCCGGCGGCTTGGCGGCGGCGACCGCGGCCGTAGAGCCGCCCGGTCCCTTGGAGCCGGAGCCCTTGGAGCCGGCGGATCGCTTGGCCGATGGATTCGCGGCTGCCGCCTTGTTGGCGGACTGCTGCTTGGCGCGCTGGCGACGCCGCTGCGAGCGACTCGCGTTGCCGTTGGCCTTGCTCGCCCCCGCGGCCTTTCCCGCTAGCTCGTCTTCGGTCTTCGGTCGCTCAGGCACCTTGCGCCCTCCTCGCGTCGCTGCCGGTAGGCGACGTAAGCCCTCGAGCGTTCGAGGCTGGTTCCCCCGGAGGATAGGACGCGAAGGGTACGCGCGGGCGCAGCTTCCTCACAGGCGACGAGCTTGAGCTCCTCCAGCACGCGCAAGATTCGCCCCGCCACCTCGGGGCAGCGCGGGTGGGCCAGGCCGGGTCCGCAGAGGGCCTGGCGCGCCCGCTCACTGGAGACCGACCCGGCGGGGCCGACGGCGTCTCGCAGATCGCGGTAGGCGGCGGCGAGCGTGTCGCGGTCGGGCCACTCGGCGGCGTGGACCCGGCCGGCCAAGTCGGCCTCGATCGGGCCCCAGGCCAGGTGGGCCCAACCCTCCCCATCGAGTGCCCAGTGCTCGA
>JACDBR010000137.1 GCA_013694825.1 Solirubrobacterales bacterium | reverse complement strand
GTCTACGGCCACACCGGCCTCGAGCGCTTCATCGACGTGATCGGGGTCGCCCGCACCCGGGAGCTGTTCATGACCGGCCGCAACCTCGAGGCGACGGAGGCCGAGCGCTTCGGGCTCGTCAACCGCGTCGTCGCCCCGGTCGACCTCGACGGGGAGTCGGTCGCGCTAGCCGCCGAGATCGCCGCCAACGCACCGATCTCCACCCGCGGCAACAAGCGCGCGATCGAGCTGCTGCGCGCCCGAGCGCTTCCCGCCGAGGTCGAGCGCGAGCTGGTCGAGCTGCGCCGCGCTTGCTTTGCCTCCGAGGACCTGCGCGAGGGGATCGCCGCCTTCGCCGAGAAGCGCTCGCCGCGCTGGCGCGGGCGCTGAACGGCCAGGTCTACGCGCCGGAGACGATGTGAGAATCGGCGCAGGTGATTGCTTGGGCCCCTACAAGCGGCGGATCATGCGTGCGCCTCAGACGATGATCCTCAAGGTGGATGGAAAGTGGCTGTTGTAGAGCTACCCAGCTCGAAGGTCCCCGAGGCCGAGAAGCGGAGCTTCACCGAGGCCGACGTCCACTCGAAGCTCTTCGAGCCGGATTTGAACGCACTCGGCTACCCGACCCGGACCCAGAATCAGGCAGACGGCGAGTACTTCTTGGAGCAGCGCCACCTGGCGATGCGCCGCTTGAAGAGCGGCCGAGCGCGCGGCCACTACGACGGGCTCTACCTGATCGGCAACCGGCCGGTGATGTTGTGCGAGCTCAAGCGGTACGACGCGTTGGAGACGGAAGCCGCGGCCAAGGCCGCCGCTCGCCAGCTCATCGACTACGCGAAGAGCGAGGACTTCGGAGCTCCGCCCCCGTTCCTCCTGCTCTATTGCGGGAGACCGGACAGGACCCGCTTCTTCCGACTTCGACAGGCGCCTGAGATGAGCGGCAGCGCCCCGAGCTACGAGGAGCTACCCGAGCTCTGGAGCTGGGAGCGCGTCAAGGAGGCGCACGCCAAGGGAAGCTTCGCCGAGGAAGTGGTCGATCAGAGGCGGCTGCTCGAGATCCTGTTGCACCATCTCGACGCGATCGAGGACGATCTCCGCGCTCCCGTAGCGCATGCTGTCCAGATCGCGGCTGTCAAGGACCCGCCCGCGTTGCTGACCGACTTCGGGCGTTGGCTCATCGACCACCCCGAGGCGATGCGCCGCATGCGCCAGCTCTATCAGCGCAAGGTCGCCGAGGTCGGCAAGGACAACCTGGGACAGGTCACTGAGGAGATGGTCACGCAGGCTGCCCTGAACTACCTCAACAAGGTCTTCTTCCTCAATCTCTGCGAGGACCGCCGTCTAGTTGGCTTCTACCGGATCCTGCGTGAGTTCCTCCCCGCAACCCGTTCGGAGACGACGCCGACCGAAGCCGCCGTCTTCCTTGCGCTGCTGCGGCGGAAGATCCGCGACACCGCGGGCGACTGGAGAGCCGAGGACGAGGTCGCCTACCGATCGCTTCGCTCGGATCTGGCGCCGGACATCGGACGGCACGTGATCGAGCAGAACAACTGGCGCGACCTGATCCGGGTCGCCTTCGACCTTGCGGAGGAACGCTTCCCGCTCGTCTATCGCGAGGACGCGTTTGACTACTTCAGGCCGCAAACCGACACCCTCGCCGAACTCGTCTACGACCTCTCGACGAAGAGCTTCGCCTCGCTGACGAATCAGCACGTCGGCGACATCTACCAGGGCCTGCTCTCCTCGCGTCGCGAGGGGACGGGGCGCGGCGGGCGGCGGAGGCAGCAGTCAAAGCTCGGCGCCTTCTATACGCCGCAGGGCGACGTCGACTACATGGTCTCTTGCCTCAACTTGAAACGGGACTCGAAGGTGCTCGATCCCTGCATGGGCTCAGGGCACTTCCTCGAGGGCATCTTCATGAAGCTCTCCCAGCTCTACCGCGACGAGGGCTACGAGGACGAAGTGGCCTACCGAGAGATCATCGCGAGTCAGATCTACGGCGGTGACATCGACACCTTCGCGACCTCGCTGTCGGCGATTCGAATGTTTCTGCTGGACGACCACCGCACCGGGGCGGCGCCGAACCTCTTCGTCCACGACATGCTGCTGCACTCGCCAGAGCGGCCGGGTGCCGAGTTGTTCTCGCCCGAGATCCTCGAGGCGGAGGGCCAAGGCCGCGCGACGGCCGAGCGGGCGGTGACGGTCGACCCGGAGGTCGATCGGCTCGCGCAGATCGACGAGATCGAGTTCGACGCCGTTGTCGGCAACCCGCCCTACGGCGCTCGCAAGCCCGACTACAAGATCCCTATCTACAGGCGGCTCTACGGGATGCGTAGGCAGGACCTCGAGAAGGGAAGCGTCGGCACGGGCGACGGCGACTCCTACGCGATGTTCTTTGCTAACGGAATGGAGCGGCTTCGCGAGGGTGGTCGCATGACCCTGATCACCAACGACAGCTTCCGCTCGCTGACGACCCACGCTCAGCTCCGGCGCAAGATTCTGGACCGCTGCAAGATCGTCGAGATTCTGCTCACCGACACCAAGCACTTCCAGGGCGTGAGCTTCCAGTTCGCCGGAATGGCCATCACGACGCTGGAGAAGTGCTCGGACGCTGGCGCGCGGGCGGCTAACGAGATGCGATTGGTGGACTACGTCCGCGAACCGGCGGATTTCGCGAATCCACCGGCATGGAAGGTCTCGACGCTGCGGCAGGCCGAGTACGAAGCGCTTGTCGAGACGCCGTTCTTCGTCGGTGTGCCGCGGGAGATCTCAGGATCGGCGCAGCAGTCGGAGCGAGTCGGAGACGTGGCCCGGGGACGCGTAGGACTTCAAACTGGTGAAGATGGCCGCTTCTTGGCGGGCGTCCCCAGGCGGTTTCAGGGTCTGGACCGCGTCATCGATCCCGCCGAGCTCGCGGGCCCAATGACCCAGCAGGAGCAGTTGCGAGGCATCGCCGAGCGAAAGCCCCATTGGGTTCCCTTCGCCAAGGGAGAGGGCTACGGGGACTACTGGCGAGACCCCCGAGTTGCGATCGACTGGTCCGAGCCTTCGGTCGCCGAACTCGAACGGCGATCACGCTGGCCATCGCGTACCCCTCGGCGAACGTACTTCAGAAATCGGAGACTCTTCTTTAAGGCCGGCTTGACCTACTCGGTCATCTCCAGCGGCAGGGTTTCGGTACGCGTCATGCCTTCGGGTTGGATCTTCGGCCATAAGGGAAGCGCGATCTTTGCCGAAGCTGGCGCGTGCTCCGAACTGTTCCTGCTCGGCTACCTGAATTCGGCGCTCGTCACCTACTTCATGAAACGCATCGTCAACACGACGGCGACGGCAGACATCGGCTACATCGAGAAGCTTCCCTACCGACGGCCGGACGCCGAGACGGAGCAGGCCGTCGTCAGCCGGGTCGAGCGGATCATCGCGGCGCTCAAGGCCGATCCCGACGCCGACATCACCGATCTTCGGAAGGAGATCGACGAACGCATCTTCGATCTGTTCGAGATTCGTTCGGCGCGCGAGGAAGTCCAGCGCTTCTACCGGACGGTGGGTCGGGCCGAGCAGACCGGAGCGGAGGTCGAGGAGGTCGAGGCCGCTCAGGCGGCGAGCGAGTAGACCGAGACGTGCGGGCGCCGGTCAAGTCCGACGCGGCCTAGCAGCGCCCTCAGCTCGCCCTCGCACTCGGGGCTCGGCAGCAGGTCCAGGGGGCAGAGCTCGCCGACCTCCCCCATGCGACGGTCGGCCAGGTCGACCACCTCCGCTTCGAACGCCTCGGTGGCCAGATCCTCGGCGGTCACCGCGCGGCCAAACCAGGTCACCCCACTCGGTCCGGCCGCCTCGAGCACGCCGTCCGCCGAACGGGTGACGCGCCAGCCGCTGTTTCGATAGTGGCCTTCCAATTGAGCGGCAAGCTCTTGGCGAGTCTTCATGCGTGCAGCCTGCCACCAGAACAGGACGGACCAGGCCGCGCCTCGCCTCGATCCCCGCAACCACCGGAATAGGCTCCGCTCGATGGGCGGCGAGACGACTCCGGAGGTCGCCCTGGCGATGGCCGACCCGAAGCTGGCCGGGCTGATCGGGCGCTTCGGCCGGCTCTCGGTCGAGCAGCGCCGGCGCGGCCGGCCCGAGGACCCCTACGGCGCGCTGCTGCGGGCGATCGTCGGCCAGCAGCTCTCCGTCAAGGCGGCGGCGACGATCTTCGGGCGGGTCGTGGCGCTGTTCGACGGACGCTCACCGGCCCCCGAGGAGCTGCTCGCGATCGACCCGGCCGAGCTGCGCGCGGCCGGGCTCTCGGGTCGCAAGGTCGAGTACCTGCGCGACCTCGCGCTCCACGTCGAGCGCGGCGAGCTCGACTTCGAGCCACGATGAGAGCTTGGCCTCGTCCGACCAGACCCTGGCCATGGCCGGACGGGAGTACCGGGCGATCACCGCTGCGATGCTAACCGGAGGTCAGGCCGACCCGACAC
>JACDBR010000127.1 GCA_013694825.1 Solirubrobacterales bacterium | reverse complement strand
GCCTGAACCTCCGCTCCGGCCAGCCGCTGCTCGAGGGCGCGAATCCGGGCCTCGTTCAGGCCCTGTGCCTCGCGCGCAGCGTGGTACTCGGCGTTCTCGGAGAGGTCGCCGAACTCGCGCGCGCTCTTGATCGACCGGACGATCTCAGCACGGCGTACGTCTCGCAGCTCACGCAGCTCCGCCTCGGCCCTCGCCAGGCCCTCGGGGCTGATCGCGTTCTTATTCGTCTCGGTCATGCGGGTCGAGGCTAGAAGATCGAGCCTCCTAGACCACCAAGCGATGCATCAGTCGTCCGCTACGTCTAGGGTTAACGATCGGTTACTGGGGCCTGCGTGGGCTCGTGGTGCCCGCGACGAGCCTTTGACCGCTTCCAACGCCTCCACAACCGATGATCGCCAGCCGGCGGACGAGCGTCGCCAGCAGGCGGCCGATCTCGAGCTTTGCGAGATCTCGAAGCTCTACCCCGGCCAGAGTGACCCGGCGATCGACAAGCTCTCGCTGAAGGTCGAGGCGGGGGAGATCTGCGTCCTCGTCGGCCCGTCGGGCTGTGGCAAGACGACGGCGATGCGCCTCGTCAACCGGATGATCGAGCCCACCGACGGCGACATCCTGATCGACGGTGAGAGCATCAGGGACCGAGGCCCGGCCGAGCTGCGGCGCCACATCGGCTACGCGATCCAGCGGACCGGCCTCTTCCCGCACCTGACGATCGCCGACAACATCTCCACGGTGCCGCGGCTGCTCGGTTGGGACAAGCAGCGGATCGACGCCCGCGTCGACGAGCTGCTCGAGCTCGTCTCGCTCGACGCCGACGACATGCGCGACCGCTACCCGGGTCAGCTCTCGGGCGGTCAGCAGCAGCGCGTCGGGGTGGCCCGCGCGCTGGCGGCCGATCCCCCCTTGCTCTTGATGGACGAGCCGTTCGGCGCCGACGACCCGATCAACCGCGAGCGGCTCCAGAACGAGTTCCTGCGACTCCAGGGCCAGCTTCGAAAGACGATCGTCTTCGTCACCCACGACATCGACGAGGCGATCAAGATGGGTGACCGGATCGCGGTCTTGAAGAAGGGCGGCAAGCTCGCCCAGTACGCCAGCCCGGCGGAGCTCCTGACCAACCCGGCCGACAAGTTCGTCGAGGACTTCGTCGGCGCCGATCGCTCGCTGAAGCGCCTGGCGCTCCAGCGCGTGCGCGACATCGACCTCTGGAAGGTCGCCGAGGCCCGCGAGGGAGAGCGCTCCGAGGATGTGCGCAGGAAGTTCGAGGACTCCGACCTGCCCTTCGCGATCCTGCTCGACGAGCAGCGTCGCCCGCTCGGGTGGCTGAGCGACGAGGCGGTACGTGGCGAGAGGGTCACCAACGACACTCGCTCGCCGGCGACGCCGCACATCGACCTCGACGACATCCTGCGAGATGCGCTGGCCGAGCTGCTCTCGAACGGAGTCCAGTACGCGCCGGTGCTTGACAGCCGCGGCGCCGTCTCGGGCGTGCTCTCGCTCGAAGTGATCGGCCGTTTCCTGCACTCGGCGCCGACCGAGTCGCGGACCGGGGCGGAGCTCGTCATGGACGATCCCGAGCCGATCCCGGGCGAGGGCGACGAGACGCCCGAAAACACGGGGAAGTAGCAACGGTGAGCCCCGACGCACTCGCGACGCTTCCCTTTGCCCAGGTCGAGATCGAGCAGCGGTCCGGCGAAAGCTGCATCGCCAATGACGGCTTGTGCCCTGGCTGGATCGTCGACAACCTCGGCGATTACGCAACGCCGCTCGTCGAGCACATCTATCTGACGCTGTTCTCGGTCGTGGTGGGCTTCGTGATCGCCTTCGGCCTCGCGATCCTCGCCCACCGCCGCGCCTGGACGATGCGGCCGATCAGCGCCACTACCCAGATCCTCTACACGATTCCCTCCATCGCGGCATTCTTCCTGCTGCAGCCGATCGTCGGGCGTGGCTTCATGGCCGGAGCGATCGCGCTGATCGCCTACACGCTGTTCATCCTCTTCGCCAACATCACCACCGGGCTGCAGAACGTCCCGGCCGACGTCAAGGACGCCGCCCGCGGCATGGGGCTGACCGACGGCCAGCTGCTGCGGCAGGTCGAGCTGCCGATGGCGATACCCGAGATCCTGGCCGGCCTGCGGATCGCGATGACGACGACGATCGGCCTCGCCGCGCTGGCCTTCTTCGCCGGCGCCGGCGGCCTCGGAGAACCGATCGAGCAGGACATCTTCTTCAAGTCCAACGTCGTGATCGCGGGCGGGCTCTGCCTGCTGCTGGCGGCGATCTCCGACCTGATCCTGCTCGGTGTGCAGCGATTCGCGCTTCCGTGGCGAAGGGCGCAGGCGACGTGAGCTCGACGATCGCCATCCTGGGCCCGTTCGGCGACGGGATCGACTTCATCTTCCAGCAGCGTGAGTCGGTATCCGGCGGCTCGATGATCGGGGGGCCGAAGCAGATTCTCGACCTGACCGCCACCCACCTGCTGGTCAGCGTCGTCGCGATCTTCGCGGCGATCCTCCTCTTCCTGCCACTCGGGCTCTACCTCGGCCATCACGGCAAGGGTGAGTTCCTCGCTTCGAGCGTCTCCAACGTCGGTCGCGCCGTGCCGACGCTGGCCCTGCTGGCCTTCTTCGTCTCCTTCCTCGGGATCGGCTTCCTCAACGTCGCCACGGTGCTCTTCCTGCTCGCGATCCCGCCGATCCTGACCAACACCTTCGTCGGGGTCCGTCAGGTCGACCGAGACACGGTCGACGCCGCCAACGGGATGGGGATGACCGACCTTCAGGTGATCCGCAACGTCGAGCTGCCGCTCGCCCTGCCGACGATCTTCGCCGGCCTGCGCCTCTCGACCGTCGCCGTCCTCGCGACCGCGACGATCGGGCCTCTGGCCAACGTCCTGACGTTGGGCAGGCCGATCATCGAGCCGCAGACCTTCGGCGTCGGCGGTCAGGTGGGCGCCGCGATCCTGGTGGCGACCGTGACGCTGCTCGGCGATCTGATCGTGAGATTGATCCAAAACGCCGCGACGCCGAAGGGCCTCAAGCTCCAGCGTGAGGCGGAGCGCTCGCGGAAGTCCTTGACACTAAGCCCCATTAGGAGGGAAAGCACCACATGACATCCACCATTCGGACCATCTTTGCCGCGCTGCTGACCGCACTGCTGCTGTTGGGCGCGGCGGCCTGCGGCGACGAGGAGAGCGACTCTTCAAGCAGCTCGGAGACAAGCTCGGCCGGAGGCGAGGTCGCGCCGATCGAGGAGATCTCCGGAGCCAGCGACGTCGACCTGACGATCGGCTCGAAGAACTTCACCGAGCAGTACATCCTCGGTGAGATCTACGCCCAGGCCTTCGAGGCCGCGGGCTACAAGGTCGATACCGAGCTCGACCTCGGCTCGGAGCAGATCGCCTACAAGGCGCTCCGCGACGGTGACATCAGCGCCTACCCCGAGTACACGGGCACCGCGCTGACGAGCTTCTTCGACGTCGAGACCGCCGACGTCCCAAATGACTCGGACGAGGCCTACGAGCTCGCCAAGGACGAGTACGCCAAGGTCGGGATCACGGCTCCGGGCGACGCCCCGTTCAACAACACCTTCGTGCTCGCCTCGCTGCCCGAGACGCAGGAGGAGGTGGGTGGCGAGGCGATCTCCGACATCGCCGCGGCACCCGACGCCGAGTCCTACCGCCTGGCGGGCTTCCCGGAGTGCCGTCAGCGCACCGATTGCCTACTCGGCCTCGAGGATCTCTACGGCTGGAAGCCCGAGTTCATCTCAACCGAGGCCAAGTTCGAGCCGCTCGACCAGGACCAGTCGGACTTCTCGCTGGCTTTCGCCACCGATCCGGAGCTCTCGCTCGGCGACTACGCCGTCTACGAGGACGACGAGGGCCTGTTCCCGCCCTACCACATCACGCTCAGCATGAGCGACGAGGTGGCCGAGGAGATCGGGCCCGACGGAATCGAGCTGGTCGAACGCGTCCAGGAGCCGCTGACGGACGAGGTGATGTCGGAGCTGAACGCCCGCGTCGACCTCGACAAGGAGGAGCCCGAGGACGTCGCCGGCCAGTACCTGGAGGAGAGCGGCTTCGTCCAGTAGCCGCTGACGACAGCACCGCAGCGCCGTCGAGGGGCGGGCCGGGAGACCGGCTCGCCCCTCCGCTTTGTAGCGGGACGCGAGGCAAGCGAATCTGCGCGATGCTGGGGCCCGATGCACGAGATCGACCTCGACCTCGAGCCCAACGAGGCCTCGGACCTCTGCCCGCTGACCAGCGGCTGGGCGCTCGAGGCCAACGGCTGGGACCTTGCCTTCGTCACCGTGCTCGACGAGACCGCGGCCGAGGAGTCGATCGCCGTGCTGGGCCACGCCGCCGGTGCCCCGCCGCACTCCGGCTGGAGCGCGCGTCGGGTCCCGACAACGCCTCAGGGGCCAACGCAGCGCACAGAGGACGCGGAGGCCTGCGCGACTCGCGACGGCTGGCTCTACGCGCTCGGCTCGCAGTTCGGCAAGAAGTCGGGGCCGCTGTCGCCGCGGCGCTCGTGGATCGCGCGGCTGCGAGAGGACGAGCTCGCATCCGCACTCGCGGGCGGGCCGCCGCCGCGGCTCGAGATCGTGCGGCTGCGCTTCGGCCTCCACCGGGCTGTCAACGACGCGCTCGCCGAGACGGCGCTGGAGCTGATCGAGCTCGGACCTGAGTCACGCGAGGCCTACATCGAGGCGACGATCGAGCGCGGCGAGCGCAAGTCCAAGCGCTGGGCCGGCCGCGTTCGTCACGGCGATCACCCGATCAACGTCGAGGGCGCCGAGTTCCGCGGCAACGGCAACCTGCTGCTCGGGCTGCGCTACCCGGTCAGCGCCGATGGCTGCCCGCTGCTGGTCGAGCTCGAGGACGTCGATGCGCTCTTCGACGACCCCGGCAGCGCTCCCGTCTGTCGCAACGTCTGGGTCCTGACCGGCGCGGGCAGCATCGCCGAGCCGCGCGGAGTGCGGGCGCTCGAGGTGCGACCCGGCGACCGCTTCGATGCCATCGTCGGCAACCTCGACGCCGCCGAGAAGGGGGCCACCCTGCTCAGCGACCACCCCCAAGGCCACCGCTCCGACTCGGTTCACGTCCGCTTCTCGCTGCCGCTGGTCGCCGGGGGCGGAGCGACCCCGGTCGAGCAGGTGCACGAGTTCGACGACGCCACCAAGCGGATCGAGGGAATCGCCCACGGCCCCGACGATCACACCTACTACGTGATCGACGAGGATGGTCGCGTCGGCCTGCGGGCGATGCTGCTCGACTAGGCGCTCGCCGCGGCGGTCACCCGGCGCTTCGCCGGTCGACTCATTCGTAGACGACGACGTCGGGCGCAGGGCGAAGCTCGAGCACATCCGCCGGGCTCATCAGGTTGGTGTCCTCCTCATAGAAGAGCTTGAAGCCCGAGTGCAGGCCCGAGCCCGGCTCGGCGCGGAGCTGGCGGTACTTCGAGACCTTGTTCGGCCGGTCGCCGAAGCCGTCGGCGTCGAGGACGAGCGCGACGCCGGGATGCTCGCGCAGGCGCTGCTTGCCGACGATCATCTCGTCGGTGAACTGATGGACTATCAGCAGCTTCTCCGGCAGATCGTGGCGCTCGACGAGCTCGGCGAGCGTCGCGGCCACGCGATTGACCTCGGCCGCGTCGACCGAGCCGATCGTCTCGCCGGGGACCTCGCCCTCGGCCATGTGCCACTCGGGGTCGAGCGCGAGGCCGACGTCGGGCTCGCGCAGGTAGTCGATCAGCGGCAGGACCTCCCGCTCGAAGTCGGCTTGGCCCGGCTGGACGTCGAGCACCAGCAGCGATTCGCTGCGCCTCGCCTCATCGAGGTAGGCGTCGATGACCGAGCGCGGCTGCCGGTTATTGTAGTTGCCGTCGTCGCCGGCATCGGCGGCGGCGACCGTCGAGATC
>JACDBR010000119.1 GCA_013694825.1 Solirubrobacterales bacterium | reverse complement strand
TCGCCGTGCATCGCCGCGGCCGCGCCGAGCGCGTCCTCGACCACCGGGGCCACCTCGTCGGGGCGCAGCACGCCACGCTTTCGAAGCACGTGGCTCTCGATGCCGCCGATGTGGACGATCGCGGTCTCGCCGAGCCGGTCGACCGAGCGCAGGTAGGGCTGCACCATCGCCGTGCGGCCCGAGGCGATGATCCGTTCGATCAGCGCCGTGGCCTCAGCGTGGTGGGACGGTGAGAATCGGCCGGTGTCGCGAGCGCCCGCCGAGACCGTCGGCTTGACGGCAACCTCGCCATCCAGGCGCGGCAGTGGATCGCCCGGCCCGACGAAACGCGTGGGCGCGGTCGGGACGCCGGCCGCCGCGAGGTCGGAGAGGTAAGCCTTGTCGCTGTTCCACGCCACAAGCTCGGGGCCGTTTCGAAGCCGCTCGCCGATTCGCCTCGCCCAGGCGACGAAGCGATCGCGCTGGCGCGAGTAGTTCCAGGTGTTGCGGATAACGACGAGGTCGTAGGCGTCCCAATCGACCTCCGGGTCGTCCCAGGCGGCGAATCCCGCCTCGATACCGGCCGCGCCGAGCCGGCGACAGACAGCCAGCTCGTCCTTCACCCAGCCGTCGGGCAACTCGGCGAAGGTCGCGAGCGCGACCCGGGGGACCGGCGCCACCGGCTCAGCGCCCGGAGCCGATCCAGGGCATCATCGAGCGGAGCTTCGAGCCGACCCGCTCGATCTCGTGATCCTGCGACTCGCTTCTCATGCGATCGAAGCTCTCGCGGCCAGCGCGATTCTCACCGATCCACTCCTTCGCGAAATCGCCGCGCTGGATCTCGCCGAGGATCTCTCTCATCGCCGCGCGGCTCGGATCGCCGATCACGCGCGTGCCACGCGTCATGTCGCCGTACTCGGCCGTGTTGGAGATCGAGTTGCGCATCCCCCCGATTCCCTCCTCGTACATCAGGTCGACGATCAGCTTGAGCTCGTGCAGGCACTCGAAGTAGGCGAGCCGCGGGTCGTACCCCGCCTCGACGAGCGTCTCGTACCCGGCGCGCACGAGCTCGGCCGCCCCGCCACAGAGCACTGCCTGCTCGCCGAACAGGTCGGTCTCGGTCTCGTCTGAGAAGTTGGTCTCGATCACGCCGGCGCGGCCGCCTCCGATGCCGCTTGCGTATGCCAGGACGAGCTCGTGCGCGCTGCCGCTCTCGTCCTGGTGGACGGCCATCAGGCACGGCACTCCGCGGCCCTCCTGGTACTGGCGACGGACCAGATGACCAGGTCCCTTCGGCGCGACCATGCCGACGTCGATCCCAGCGGGCGGGTCGATCTGTCCGTAGGTGATCGCGAAGCCGTGGGCGAACATGAGCAGGTTGCCCTCAGCGATCCCGTCGCGGATCTCGCTCTCCCAGATCTCGGCCTGGAGCTCGTCGGGGAGCAGGATCATCACCACGTCGCCGCGACTGGCGGCATCGGCGACGCTCAGGACCTCGAGCCCCTCCGCCTCGGCTGCAGCGCGGCTCGACGAGCCCTCGCGCAGGCCGACCACGACGTCGAGTCCTGAGGCCTTCAGGTTCAGCGCATGGGCGTGGCCCTGCGAGCCGTAGCCCAGCACGGCGACCGTCTTGCCTGAAAGCAGCTCGAGGTCGGCGTCGTCGTCGTAGAAGATCCCGTCGTTCTCAGTCATGAGGCGCGACTCTAGGGGTCCGCCGATGAGACGGGTCGATCGCGCAGCATGCGGCGAAGCAGCTTGCCGGAGGCGCTTCGGGGCAGCTCACCGACGAACTCGAAGCGCTTGGGAACCTGATGGCGAGCGAGCCGCTCGGCGCAGTGGCGGCGAAGCTCCTCGGCTCCGGGTGGTCGTGCGCCGTCGGCGCTGACGATGACCGCGGTCACCGCCTCCTGCCACTCGGGGTCAGGCCGCCCGATCACGGCCGCCTCGAGCACCTCGGGGTGTGATTCGAGGACCACCTCGACCTCGCTCGGAGCGATGTTCTCGCCGCCGCTGACGATCGTGTCGGAGATCCGGTCGCGGACGTAGAGGTGACCATCGTCATCGAGCCGACCGAGATCGCCGCTGTGAAGCCAGCCGTCCGCCGAAAGCGATCCAGGGGCGACGGTCGGGCCCGCGACCAGGATCTCGCCGTCGACCGAGATCCGCACGCGACTGCCCAGCAGCGGCCGGCCGGCCGAGCCGAGCCGATGCTTGGCCTCGCCGGGAGAGAGGGCCGTCACCTGAGCACAGGTCTCGGTCATTCCGTAGGTCTGAACCACCCGAGCACCGCCGCCGGTCGCCTCCGCCAACAGCTCCTGCGGCACCGCGCCCCCACCGACCAGCAGCGCCCTGGGTGACGAGAGATCGGCGCCCGCGCGCACCAGACGGGCAAGCTGAGTGGCGACCAGCGAGATGACCGTCGCCTGACCTGCCTCGAGCGACTCGGCGACCCGCTCGACGTCGAATCGCGGCTGGATCAGAGCCCCGGTGCCGTAGATCGCGGAGCGGATCAGGATCGAGAGCCCGGCGACGTGATGCAGCGGCAGGCAGCACAACCAGCGATCGGCCGGATCGACGCCGAGGTTGAAGGCCGAGCCGATCGCGCTCCAGAGGAAGTTCGCGTAGGTCAAGCCGACGCGCTTCGGCTTGCCCGAGGTGCCGCTCGTCTGCATCCTGAAGAGCACCTCGGCGGGATCGTGGGCCTCCAGCAGCTCGACCTCGCGCTCGGGGCCGTCGAGCTGAGAGAGGTCGGATATGACGAGCGAGGGCTGGGTGTCCGTGGAGCGGGCGGCGCCCGGCGGCAGCATCTCCACGCGGGCGCCGAGACTGATCAGTGCATGGAGGACGATCGCGCAGTCAAGGCCGGGAGTGAGCGAGAGGCCAACCGTCGAGCCGCGACCCGCGCCGAGCGCTCCGAGCCGGCGGGCGGCCTTGGCCGCAGCCTGCCTGAGCTCTGCGTAGCTCAACCGGCGATCGCCATCCATCAGCGCGATGCGATCGGGCGAGTTGATCGCCCGCTGGACGAGCCAGTCAGGAGAGTCCGACGACCAGCCGGCCTGGTGAGCCCCCGCGTCCATCGGCAGGGATAATCCCCGAGATGCCGCTCCGACACCGAGAAGCACCGACGGAGGAGTCCCTCTACGCGCCGATCGCCTGGACGTCCGACGGCGAGTACGCGGACATCCGCTACGAGCGCGCCGAGTCGATCGCAAAGATCACGATCGACCGCCCGGAGGTCCGAAACGCCTTCCGGCCACAGACGCTCGCCGAGCTTCGCGACGCCTTCGGTCGCGCCCGCGACGACATCGATGTCGGGTCGATCATCTTCACCGGCGCCGGAACCGAGGCGTTCTGCTCGGGAGGCGACCAGCGGATCCGTGGCGAGGACGGCTACCTCGGCGACGACGAGGTCGCCGAGCAGGGGATCGGCAGGCTCGATGTCGGCGACCTGCACGTCCAGATCCGCCGGCTGCCCAAGCCGGTGGTGGCGATGGTCGCCGGCTACGCGGTCGGGGGTGGGCAAATCCTGCACCTGGTCTGCGATCTCTCGATTGCCGCCGACAACGCCCGCTTCGGGCAGACCGGCCCGCGTGTCGGCAGCTTCGACGGCGGCTTCGGCGCCGGCCAGCTCGTGCGCGCGGTGGGCATCCGCAAGGCGAAGGAGATCTGGTTCCTGTGCCGTCTCTACGAGGCCGACGAGGCGCTTTCGATGGGGCTCGTCAACAGCGTCGTGCCGCTGGCCGAGCTGGAGAGCGAGACGGTCGCCTGGTGTCGCGAGATGGCGGCGCTCTCGCCGCTCTCCCTGCGCCTCCTGAAGTCGAGCTTCAACGCCGCCGAAGACGGGATCACGGGCATCCAGCAGCTCTCCCACGACGCGACGCTGCTCTTCTACATGAGCGAGGAGGGCCAGGAGGGCCGGAACGCCTATCGCGAGCGCCGCGCGCCGGACTTCACGAAGTACCCGCATCGGCCGTGAGCGCGAGGGAGCACCCGCGGCTGCCGTGAACGCCCGGATCTGGATGATGGCCGCACGGCCGCGGACGCTGCCGGCG
>JACDBR010000110.1 GCA_013694825.1 Solirubrobacterales bacterium | reverse complement strand
GCGTAGACGAGCGGCGTCAGCGCCTCGCCCTGGCTGGTGAGCGAATCGGCGACCCGCGAGGCGGTCGCGACATCGCCGGCGACGATCGCATCCGAGAGCGTCCAGACGACCTCCTCGGAGGTGTCGGCGATCATCGACTCGAGGTCCTCGAGCTCGACGCGGGCCTCCGGCTCAGCCCAGATCGCCAGTCGGTCGAGCTCGGAGGCCAGCCGCGCGGTGCTCTCGCCGAGCCGCTCGACGAGCAGCCGGGCCGCCTCCGGGGAGAGCTCGAAGCCACGCCGGGCGGCCTCGTCGGCAAGCCAGCCTGGGAGGTCACGAGCACGCGGCGCCGCGCACTCGATGTGCCTGCCACCCGCCGCCTTGACCGCGGCTTCCAGCTTGGCGATCGCGCGCTTGGCGCGCCCGCGGTCGGCACCGCTCGCATCGGCCTCGAGGCCGGCGACGAGCACCACGGTCAGATCCTCGGGAAGCGAGCCCAGCGCGCCCGTGATCAGCTCCAGCGCCTTGGCGTTCCAGCGCCACACCTCCTCGGCGAGCAGGTAGCGCCGCGACGCGGTCAGCGACATCGCGGGCAGCGAGGCGACGAGCTCCTCCGGGTCCGGGGCCCCACCGCGGTCGTCGGCAAACGTCTCGAGCGAGCCCGGCCCGCCCTCGCGCTCGGCGCGGTCGCGCAACCGGCTGACGGCAGCCTCGATCTTCGCCCGGTCGGTACCCGAGATCAGGTACGCGGGCTGCATCTGGGTCGCGTCAGCCGCCACGCCGCGAGTCTATTCCGAGCCTCGGGCGGCTCGGACGCTGATCGGCTCCTAGATCTCGCCGACCAGGAACATCGCCCCAGCCAGGACCACGGCGGCGGCGATCACCATGAGCAGGCGCTTGCCGATGCGCATCCCGAGCGCGAACCCGAGCGCCATCAGCGCCGCGAGGCCGGCGAGCAGGGCCAGAAGCCTCAGCCCGACGCTGGCGGCTCCAGGGGAACGGCCACTGCTCGACGTTGTCTCTGCCACTTGGCCTCCCGGCTCGTAGTCGGTCTCCGAACGGCGCGAAAGCCATCCGAGCGACCGGTCGCAGGAGGCGCGGCTCAACCGCTCAGCTCCCAGCCGCCGCGAGTGACGTCGATCACGACTCGACCCGACTCGTCGGTGCGAAGCGTCTCGACGCCGTGCTCTGCCAGCGAGGAGAGCGTCGCCGGCGTCGGATGCCCGTAGGAGTTGGCCTCGCCGACCGAGATCAGGCCGAGCTCGGGACGGGCCTGGGCGAGCAGCTCGTCGAGGCCGGCATCGTCGCTGCCGTGATGTGAGAGCTTGAGCGCATCGATCGGCCCGGGCGCCATAGGCACTGCCTCGGCCTCCGCGTCGCCGGTCAGCAGCAGCTCGAAGTCGCGCCAGCGGGCCAGCATGACCAGCGAGAGGTTGTTGCGGTCGACTCCTGGCCCGCCTACTAGCGCCTCCGAGCCGGGATCGATCAGCTCACGGGGCGGCCACAGGACCTCGAGGCGCAGTTCGCCGAAGCGCAGCTCCGAACCGCGGGCCAGCGGCAGCGCTCGCATGCCGTAGGCCCTGGCAGCTCGACGCAGCGAGGGCGAGCTGAGCCCGAAGGCCAGCGAGTCCGTCTCGACCCGGTCGAGCAGCTCGGTCATGCCGCCGCTGTGATCGGACTCGTCGTGGGAGATCGCGAGGGCCGCGAGACGCTCGATCCCCAGATCGCCGAGCTCGCGCATCAGGCTGGACCCCGGCGGTCCGGTGTCGACGAGCACGGGCTCCGCGCCGCGAGGCTCGAGCAGGATCGCATCGCCCTGGCCCACGTCCAGGACGCTGACCCGCAACCCGGGAACGCGATCGCGAATCCCCCCTGCCCCACCGAGCAGCCCGATTGCCACCCAGCCAGCGAGCGCGGCGGCGAGTCCCCCGCTCAGCACCAGCCGAGTGCCGGCCGCCGTGGCGAGACCGTGGCGCCGAGCGGCGGAGCGCATCGTGAGCCCGATCGCGCAGCCCGTGACGGCGTAGATCGCCGCCACGAGTAGCGGACTTGAGATCCCGGCCTCGAGCTGAGCCCAATCCGGTGCTGCAAGCCAATGCGCGACCTGGGCGATGTAGGCGACGAGGTGTGAGGCGAGCCAGACGAGTGGCTCGACCGGCAGCCATGGGAGCTGGCCGAGCAGCGCCGCGGCCATCCCGAGCCACATTACGGGTGCCACGGCGGGCAGGACGAGCAGGTTCGCGAGCAACGACGTGACCGAGACGGCGTCGAAGTGGTGCGCCATCAGCGGCGCGGTGGCGAGGCTGGCCGCGAGAGTCACGGCGAGGCCCTCGCAGAGGGCACGGCGGATCGGGGTGGCGGGAGCCGGGGCGGGCGGGAGCAGCAGACGGCGAAGCGGCGCGACGAGCAGCAGAATGCCGACCACCGCGGCGAAAGACAGCTGCCAGCCAACGTCCGCCGTGGCACGAGGGTCGAGCGCGAGGGTGACCAAGGCGGCGAGTCCGACGGCGTACCAGCGCGAGGCGGGCCGGCTCGCCAGCGCCGCGACGAGCCCGGCGATCCCCATCACCCCGGCGCGCTGAATCGACGGGCCGGCGCCCGCCACCGGCACGTAGATCGCGATCAGCGCGACGACGATCAGCAGCCGGTTGCGAAGCGAAACGCCTGCGAGCGCGAGCACGCCGGTCGCCAGGATCGCAAGCAGAACGATATTTTGGCCACTTACGGCGAGCAGATGGGCGAGGCCCGAGCGCTTGAACTCGTCGACCGTCAGCGGATCGATGCGATCGTCCTGGCCGAGGACGAAGCCGCGAAGCAATGCCGCCTCGCCGTCGGCGGCGACCGTCCCGAGCGCCGCCTCGGCGCGATTTCGGACCGAGTCGAGAGCGCCGGCCGGTCCGCCGCGGGCGGCTCCGGTGAGACGGATCGAGCGCGCTTGCAGGATCCGAGCGACGCCGTGGCGCTCGAGGTAGGCGGCCTCGAGCTCGGAAGGCTCGCGAATCCGTCCCGTGGCGCTGAGCTCCGCTCCGACCGGCAGCTCCCCTACCGGCTCGGGCGCCTCGACCGCGACGCGGCCATCCGCGGTCTCGACCTCCACTCGCACCCGGCCGTCGGCTCGCCGCGGCACCGCGTCGACCCAACCGGTGACCCCGCCCGAGCTCCCGGGCTCGACCCGCAACATCCCGGCGTCGATGGCTTCGAGCCGGGCCTGGCCGACCAGCAGGCCCGCCAGGATCGCCACCAGACCGGTCGCCGTCGCCGTCGCGAGACGCCTTACCGCGGGGCCGAGCGAGACGCCCGCTGCCAGCATGCCGCACACCACCGCGGCCGCGATCAGCAGCGCCTCGCCAGGCTGACTCGTGTGCGGTGCCGCCGCGAGGCCGGCGACCCCACCCACCAGGGCGACTCGGCGCGAGGACAGGCCGCCTCAGCTCATCTCAGGGCTGCAGGCGCTCGCGTAACGAGTCCATCGTCGTCGGCCCGATCCCGCTGATCTCGTCGAGCTCGTCGATCGAGGAGAGGCCGCCGTTCTCGTCGCGAAAGGCGACGATCTGCTCGGCTGTGACCGGGCCGATCCCCTCGATCGTGTCGAGGTCCTCGGTGGTCGCCGAGCCGAGCGAGATCGGACCGGTCTCGGCGGCGGTGGCGCCGCTTGCGCTGGCGGTCACGCCGCCGGGCAGCTTGGCCGGCACGACGACCTGCTGGCCATCTGCGAGAGCGGCCGCCAGGTTGATCGAGTCGACGCTGCCCCCGGAGTCAGCACCCCCGGCGCGTTCGACGGCGTCCGCCACCCGCGAGCCCGCCGGCAGCGTGTAGACGCCGGGTTG
>JACDBR010000089.1 GCA_013694825.1 Solirubrobacterales bacterium | reverse complement strand
CGGCCGAGCGAGCGCGCGATCGCGTCGAGCATGTCGAGGTGGGAGAGCACGTCGGGCCCGCCCAGCTCGACCTCGCCGGGACGACCGATCTCGGGATCGGCGGCCAGCCGCAGATAGGCAACGAGGTCGCGGATCCCGATCGGCTGGCTCTCGGTGTGAAGCCAGGCGTTGTCGGGGACCACCGGCAGCCGCTCGACCGCGCTTCGCGCCAGTACGTAGGACTCGCTGCCGGCGCCGATCGCCATCCCGGCCCGCATGTAGACCAGCGGCGGACCCTCGTCGGCGAGCGCCCGGCCCGTGGCGTGACGGCTTCGCAGGTGCGGCGAGCTGGGGAGCGCGCCAAGGCCACCGAGGTAGACGACCCGCTCGACTCCAGCCCGGCGGGCGGCGCGCGCGAAGCGCCGAGCCGAGGCCACCTCGGTGCGCTCGTAGGAGCCCTGGCCGTCGGCGCCGCCCATCATGTGGACCAGGAAGTAGGCGACCTCGACCGCCTCGAAGGGAGCGGCGAGGTCGCGCCGCGAGGCAACGTCGCCGGCGACGAGCTCGGCACCGGCGGCTGCCAGCCCACGAGCCGCGGGTGCACCGGGCGTGCGAACCAGGCAACGCACGTCCTCGCCCGAGCCGAGCATTGCCGGGACCAGGTTGCGACCGACGAACCCCGTCGCTCCGGCGATCAGAACGCGCATGGACTCGACTGCTTCCCGAAAGCCGGCGAGACGAAAACGCGTCCGGGCCGAGGCCCGGCGCACGCAGGCCGGTAACGTCGCCGCCGATGACCGTCAAGCAGGGAATTCCGGACCCGCTGCTGGGTGGGCGCTTCCTCGACGCGGTCGAGCTGACGATCGAGCTCCACTCCGATCAGGCTCGCAAGACCGCCGCCGACGAGCCCGACGGCCCCTCCTACCTGGGCCACCTGCTCGGCGTCGCGGCGCTGGTGATCGACGCGGGCGGCTCCGAGGACGAGGCGATCGCGGCGCTGCTCCACGACGCTGTCGAAGACCAGGGCGGCGGGCCGACGCTCGAGCGGATTCGATCGGGATTCGGCGCCGAGGTGGCGCGAATCGTCGAGGAGTGCTCGGACTCCTTCGGGGATCCCAAGCCTCCTTAGGAGGAACGCAAGCGAAGCTACCTCGCCCACCTCGAGCAGGCCTCGTCCGGGACGCTGCTGGTCTCGCTCGCCGACAAGCTCTATAATGCCCGCGCGATCGTGCTCGACCACCGCACCAAGGGCGAGCCGGTCTGGCTGCGCTTCAACGCCGGGCGCGATGACGTCCTCTGGTACTACCGCTCGCTTGCGGAACGCTTCTGCGAGCTGCGCCCGAGCCCGTTGGCCGATGAGCTCGCGCGAACGGTTGACGAGCTCGAGCGGCTTGCTCGCACCGCCGTGAGCTGAGCGCCCGGCGGGGCGGGCGAGGCTGAGACCAGCGCCACCAGCGTCCCGACCAGGAACCAAGGGATGTAGAGGTAGAACCAGTGGTCGAGGGCGAGCTGGGAGGCGATCAGAACGGCCGCTGAGAGCGCCGCGATCTGACCCAGCGAGCGCCGCCGCGGCACGAAGGCAACGAGCACGGCGAGCGCCGCCGCCGCGAGCTTGGCGGCCGTCTGAGCTCCGGCCAGGCTCGGTTCCTGCCCCCAGACGCTGAACGGGCTCTCGCGCTCGAGCTGGCTCGCGACCGTGCGCTCGTAGAACTGCGCCAAACCGGGCTCCAGCGCAGGCTGGACCAAGAGCAGCCCAGTCACCAGCGCGAAGGCTCCGGCGAACGCGAGCGGCGCCAGCAGGCGGGGTCGCCACATCTGGCCTCCGATCTGCTCGCGCGGGCGTATGCGCTCGAGCAGGCCGCGCTCGCCGGCCGCGTAGAGCGGCGCCAGGGCCAGCGGCGCGAACTTGACCATCGAGGCCGTGGCGAGCAGCGCGCCCCTGCCTGCCGGGGAGGCGAATGCGACGAGCGACCAGGCGAGCAGCGCAGCGACCAGCGCGTCGTTCGAGTTCGACTGCAGGGCGTAGGTCGAGTACGGGAATGCGACCCAGGCGAAGACCAGGATCGCGCCGAGCCGATTGCCGTGGTGGCGGCGCTCGGCGTCCGAGGCCTGCTTTCGGGAGGCTCGCCCCCAGCCGTCCCCCGCGCCCTGATCCCCGGCCTCGCGGTGGCGGCGCGCCAGCGCACGACCGAGGAAGAAGAGAGCGAGGATCGTCGCCAGGTCGAAGCCGATCGCCGCGGCGTGGCCCGCAGCGAGCTCGTCCCACTCGCCGCTCCATGGAAGCGCCAGCTCGAAGGGCAGGTAGGCCAGGTAGTTGGCGGGGCCGTAGGTATCGCCAACAGAGTTGTCGTCGGGGAATGAGCCCTCGCCCCAGATCGGCTCGCCCGCGGCGATCCTGTCGGCGCCGATCACGCCCGCGTACCCGACGTCGATGACGCCGGAGTCGACCACGTTGATCGCGATCCGGAAGCCGATCAGAAACAACGCCGCGACCAGCAGCGCCAGCGTTGGAGCCGAGGGGCGCAGCCCGGCGGAGCGACGGCCGAAGCCGACCCACAGCATGCGGCCGAGCAGGTAGAGCAGCGGTGGGTAGGCGGCGGCGGCGCTGACGCCGATCTCGCCCTGGTTGAAGAACAGGTTCGAGACCCCGAAGGACAGCAGGACGAGCAGGTCGAGGTGGACGATCCGAAGCGGGCGCCGGAAGTCGAACAAGAAGACGAAGAAGAGCAGCGCGAGCGGAATCCAGACGTAGGGAGCGTTCAGCTTGTGACCGAACTGCTCGGGGTAGCCACGGGCCATCCGCCAGGCGACCTGGACGCCGTCCCAGGCCTCGCGCACCTCGCCGCTGACCCCGTCCAGCGTCACCTGGGCGACCTCGACGTCGTCGGCGAAGAACCCGACCTCCCAGCCGGCGTTGTCGGCGACCCGCGGCTGGGCGACCAGCTTCCCCCTCGCGGCCGACTGGGCGCGAACCAGATCGACCTCGTCGGCGATCGCGACGGCTCGGCGACCGCTGATCGCGTAGCCCTCCGGCGTCGGGGGAACGTCGACGGAGGGCACGGAGGAGGGCGCCGTCGAGCCGGCAGCCCGTTCGGCTGGAGGCGGGTCCGCCGCCTCAGCGGCCTGCGCGGGCACAGCCCCCACCAGCAGCGCCGCGATGATCGACAGCAGTCCGCCGATCAGCCGTCGCGGGACTCGCGACTTGCGCTGGCGAGCGCGCTCGGCGGACGCTGGGATCATCGACTCAAGGTAGAGAAGGTCCAGAGCTTGTTGCCGAGGAAGTTGACCGGCAGCGCCGTGACGACGGCGATCGCCTGCGAGGGGATCTCGGCGAGGCCGGCGACGTCGACGAGCAGACCGAGGACCACCAGGTTTACCGCCAGGCCGACCAGGCTGACGATCAGGAAGCGGGCGCCCTGCGAGTCGAGCCGGCGCCCTGAGGCTGAGGCACGGAACGTCCAGGCCCTGTTCCAGGTGAAGTTGTTGGTCACCGAGACCGCGAAGGCGATCGTGGCGCCGGCGAAGTGGTGCAGCTCGAGCACCTGGTCGCAGAAGGCGAAGACCAGCAGGTTGACGACGTAGCCCGAGCTGCCGACGAGGCCGAATCGCACGAGCTGGAGCCAGTTGCCGGGGTCCTTGGTGCCGGCGGCGATCCGGCTGCCGAGCTGCCGAGCCGAGGGGTCGGCGCCGGTCCGTGCCGAGGGGTCGCCCGGCCGACTCACGCCGGCCCCTCGAGGCCGAAGTGCTCGAGCACGAGCCCGGCCACGTCGCGGATCGCCCACTGCTCGCGCCGCGCAGGGATCGACGGGTCCATGCCGACCAGCAACAGCGGCACCAGCGAGTCCCCGGCCAGCAGGGATCCATGGCTCCCCCCGGGCGCGTGCGAGGTGCCACCCCAGTCGACGCACTCGTAGCCCTCGGTGTTGGAGACCAGCACGTCACCTGCATACGGCGAGCAGAGCGCCCCCCAGACCCGACTCAACACGTCCGGATAGAGCGGCGCGTCGAGCTCGCCACCCGAGACCTGGCCGCCGAGCAGGCCGAGGTTGCCGTCGAGCTCCCAGCAGCGTCCACGGCGATCGCGGAGCTCGCCGCCCGAGCGAAAGCGGATCGGCTCGTTGCCGACGTCGATGACCGCCCAGCCGCCGCCCAGCTCGGGAGCTCCGACCCCGGCGCGCACGATCGGCTCGCCGTCGGGCCCGGCCAGCCAGCAGACGAGATCGACGCCGGCCGTCTCGAGCAGCCGCGTTCGCAGCTCGGCATGACGCTCGGCGCGCTCCTCACCCGGGCCGAGCAGGTACACCGAGGCGGCGCGGGAGCTCGGCGAGACCGCCAGCTCGGGATCGCTGACCTCCTCGGGCCGCGGGTCGGCGACGCGCCAGCGCTCGCGCAGCAGCTCGACGAGGGGAAGCTCGTGTTCGACCTCGGTGTGAGCGTGGTCGGCGGTCACGATCAGCGAGCGACCGGCGAGGAAGTCGTCGATGCCTCCGTGTGCTTCGACGAGCTCGGTCAGGCTGGCGTCGGCTCGCTCGATCGATTCGGCCTGGGCGGCCGGCCCGTAGCGGTGGGAATGGGAGTCGTTGTCGGGCAGCGAGAAGAGCAGGAAGTCGTTGAGGTCGTCCGCGGCCAGCTCGCGCCCGACGCAGGCCGAGTACTCGTCGCGGGTCCCCGGCCGGGCGAGCGTCGGCTTACAGGGGACCCGGCGGGAGGAGTAGAGCTCGCCGTAGAAGAGCTCGTCGGGGCCCCACGTCGCGTGCCTGAAGTTCGCCGCCACGGCGACGCGGCGCAGCAGGCCCTCGAGGCCGAGCTCATGACGGGTGCGGCCGCGATAGATCAGAAACGGTGTGCAGGCGCTGCGCAGGCCGGCGTCGCCCAGCCGCTCGAAGATCGTCTCCACCTCGGGCGAGAGGTGGGACATGTTGAGGTTGTAGACGACGTCGTAGAGGGCGCGGAAGAGGCCCATCGATCGCGATGCCTCGAGCGAGGAGCCGTACTCGACGTAGCGGCGCTCGGCGCGGTGATACCAGTTCATCCCGGCTATCCAGTGGCCGGCGGGACCGACCCCGGTTGCGATCTCCGAGGTGCACACGGGCGTCACCGAGGGAAACGAGGAGACGCAGTCGGAGATCAGCATGCCGCGCTCGATCAGCTCGCCGAGCAGCGGCGCCCGGCCGGCCGCGACGGTCTCGGAGAGCATGTCCTCGCGGAGCGAGTCGACGACGCAGAGGACCAGCTTGCGACTCACCTCAGCGTCCGCAGGCCCGCGTGCTTGCGGGCCGCGCGGCGGCGGCGGGAGATCAGCAGCCAGGCGGCCGCCAGGAGGGCGAAGGGGGCGAATGGAGGCACCAGCCACGAGAGGCCGGCAGTCAGCAGGGCGG
>JACDBR010000088.1 GCA_013694825.1 Solirubrobacterales bacterium | reverse complement strand
TCTCGAAGCTGGTCGAGCCCGCCGAGCTGGCGGCCGCGGCGCGCTCGCGGGCCGAGAAGCTGGCGGCCAAGGCTCCCTACTACGTCCGGGTTTCCAAGCGGCTCGTCGCCCAGAGCCTCGACAACTCGCTCGCCGACCACCTACAGCTCGAGCGCCACGCGATCGCCGACTCGATGGCGACCGAGGACCTGCGAAACGGGGTCGCCGCGTTCTTCGACGGGCGCGAGGCCGAGTTCAGGGGCGAATGAGGCCGGCGCGGGTGCGGCGGCGCCTAGCGGGCTGGGTCCCCGGCTGATCCCAAATCGGCCGCGCGGCGTATTTTCTGACGCCGACGACCAAGGAGCCCTCATGCGCACGATTCGAATCCGAAAGCCTCTGCTCATCCTCTGCCTGCTGGCGCTGATCCCGTTCGCCATCTCGGCCTGCGGCGGCGACGATGAAAGCTCTTCCTCGGACTCCTCCAGCGAGAGCTCCTCCGGCTCGGGCCTGACGATCACCGCCGATCCCGACGGAGCCTTCGCGTTCGAGTCCGACACCGCCGAGGCGAGCGCCGGCGAGACCGAGGTCACCTTCGAGAACCCGGCGCAGCTCGGCCACGACCTCGTGATCGAGGACGAGGGCGGTCGTGAGGTCGGCCGCACCGAGGTGATCGTCGCCGACACCGACTCCTTCACCGCCGACCTCCAGGCGGGTGAGTACACGTTTTACTGCTCGGTCGGCAGCCACCGCGCCTCCGGCATGGAGGGGACGCTGAGCGTCGAATAGGGCCGGCTACTGCGCCGACCGCTCGGACCCGAGGCGGATCGCTCCCCGCTCGGCGGCTGGTGGCTGGCGGGCGCTACTCGTCGGCGAGCAGCCGGGTGACGCTCTCGGCGACGCAGGAAGGCTTCTCGGCGCCTTCGACCCGCAGGTCGAAGCGCGAGACGACGTGCCACCAACCGCCCCCGAGGTCCTCGACCGAGGCGATCTCGACGGTGCCGATGAGCTTCGAGTCGACCGGCACCGGCGCGGGGTAGCGGATCTTCTCGAAGCCGTAGTTGATCCCCATCTTGACCCCACGCTGCTCGAGCAGCGTCAGGCGGATGCCCTCGACCAGCGACAGGGTCAGGTTGCCGTGGGCGATCGTCTTGCCGAACGGGCTCTGGTCGGCCGCCCGCTCGGGGTCGGTGTGGATCCACTGGTAATCGCCGCAGACGTCGGCGTAGGCGTCGATCCGCTGCTGCGTGATCTCGATCGGATCGCTCGGCCCGATCGTCTCGCCGACCAGCTCCCGGAGCCCCTGCACGCCGTCCACGACCCTGACTGCCATCGGTTCAGCCTATGACACGAGCCGCACCTCCAGCGGCTCCGGCGCGATCGTCCCCGCGCCGCCCATCAGGCCGAGGATCCTGGCGACGTAGGCCTGGGTCTCCGGGTAGGCGGGAACGCAGCCACAGGCCGCCACGGCGCCGGGGCCGGCGTTATAGGCGGCGAGCGCCAGCGCGACCGAGTCGAACTGCGCCAGGAGCTCGGCCATCAGCCGCGCCTGGGCGTCGATCGCCCGCTCGGCGTCGAACGGATCGTCGAGACCCATCGCGGCGGCTGTGCCAGGCATGAACTGGGCGATCCCCTGAGCCCCGGCCGGCGAGACGGCGAACGGGTTGAAGTTGGACTCCGCCATCAGCTGGGCTGCGAGCAACGCGCCCGAGACGTTCCAGCGCGCAGCCGAGCGGGCGATCGATTCGCGGTAGGCAGCCGGGACGAAGCCGGGCAGTCCGCCCGCCCCCGCGCTCCCATCCGAAGCGGCTCCGCTGCCGCCTGCCGTGGCCGCCAGGGCCGCGGCCTCGGCTCCGGCTGAACAAGGTGGCGGCCCGGCGACGAACCCGTAGTGCCAAGGCTCCCAGGAGTAGCGCTGCTCGAAGCCGAAGCGCGCCGCATTGGCGGCCAGCCAGCCGTAGGCCTCCGGTGGGCCGAGGTCGAGCTCGGTCGCGCAGCGATGCAGCGAGCTGCCTGGCGGAGCGACCATCCGCGGATCCGGGT
>JACDBR010000082.1 GCA_013694825.1 Solirubrobacterales bacterium | reverse complement strand
CGCGTGCTCCTCTCCTCTGGGTTGTCGAACGACATTGACCGAGTGAGCTGCGGAAACTAATCGGGGCGGAGCGGGCTCCGCTGTCAGCGCCGCGAGCGGCCGGGGCGGGGTCGGGCGCCGGAGGCGTTCAGCGGGCGCGGCCCCCGCCGCGGACACGACGGCTTTGGTGGGCGCCGATCAACACGAAGAGACCGTCGGCCGCCACCACCTCCTCCTCTCCGGTCGCGCTCCGGCGCAGCACGAGCTCCTCCAGGTGACCCTCCCCTCCACCGTCGATCACCTCGGCGCCGATGAGCACCTCGACGTTCCGGATGGCTTCGAGCTCGCGTTGCCGCCGCCCACCACGAAGGCCCTCCTTGCCGCTCAGCGCAGCGCTTCAACGCGCGGATCGTCTGCCAGAGCCGCTGCTGAAGCTCGAGCGAGTGATCGAAGCCGCGCGTGACCTTCGGACGCAGGGCCGCCACCCACTCCTCGTAGTCGTCCATCCCGAGTCCTCGGCGCTGAGCGACATCGAGCGGGAGCTGCGCGACCGATACGCGACCGGATTTCGGATCACGTGCGTCGGGCCCGCGACGAAGCTCTCGAGCTACTTGAAGCGCTCGCCGGGGACGACGAGGTGGCCCTGGTGCTGGCGGCACATGAGCTCGCGGGCACGACCGGCGGGGACTCCTTCGAGACGGTGCGGCAGCTTCACTCCCACGCCAAGCGGGGGCTGCTGGTCCCCGCCGGCGCGTGGGCCAACCCGGCGACCGCGGCGGCGATCCTCGACGCCAGGGCCCTCGGCCGCATCGACTAGTGCATACCTTCGGGTCACGGACTCTACTCCGGCAGGCCTCGCAATCAGGCTCGGCGCTCTCCGGTCTAGGGGACTAGAACGCGACGCCGAACTGAGGTCACGGGTCCCCTCTCGTCGGCACGTCACGTGCTCGACCCGCCTCGACGGAGACGCCCGGAGCTGAATTCCGGAGCCGCGCCAGACGAGCGGTGAGTAGCGGGGGCCCGATTCGTTTCTCGCTACGACGCACGGATCGTCGAGCGGGTGCGTCTAGGGGCATGAGCCGCGCTGGGCCCTGTCGACGCGAAGCTCGTAAAACGAAGAGCGGCCCGTCCGAAGACGGGGCCGCTGGGTCGTTCGGTTTTGTACGAGGAGCTACTCCTTGCCCTCGAACTGATGGTCGGCGTTGGGATCCTGAGGCTCGTCGGCATGACCGCCAGGGCCGTCATCCTCGGAGACCTCCTTGCCCTCCTCGCCGGACTCGTTCTCGGCCAGCTCCTCAGCGGAGCTACCGGTGTCGCCAGCTTCGCTCTTGTCGTTCTCGCCCGCGCCCAGCGTGCAGGTGCCGGTCTCGTCATCGAACTCGATGTTCTCTGCCGTGGGGTCGACGCCCGCCGCCTCACAGGCGGCCCTCTGGGCCGCAGCGTCGTTCTCCGACTCCCGCCCTTCGCTCTCCTGCTCAGTGCTCTGCTCAGTGGCAGACTCGGTAACGGAAGTCGAGCCTCCGCCGGCCGCACCGGCAATCGCCGAGCCACCCAAGGCCAGCGCCGCCAAGGCGGCAAACCCGGTTAGAACCTTCTTTGCATTGTCGATCATCGCGTTGCTCCTTCCATAGAGCGGTTGCTTCCGTTGGCCAAAGTACGACGCGCGGATTGGATAACGGTTAGCCGGACGTTGGATCGAGATCGGTGCCGATCCCGTAGCGCTCTAACCATTCTCTAATCTTTGCCCGGATAATCGCTTCTATGAGAGTGCTCGTAGTCGAGGATCAGGTGAAGATGGCGCGTTTGATCCGGCGCGGCCTTGAATCCGAGGCGATCGCCGTCGATGTGACCGAGCGCGGTGAAGACGCGCTTTGGATGGCCGGCTCCACCGACTACGACGTGATCGTCCTCGACGTGATGCTGCCCGGGATCGATGGCTTCGAGACCTGCAGCCGACTTCGCAAGGAAGGCGTTTGGGCTCCCGTTCTGATGCTGACCGCCCGCGACGGCGTCGAGGACCGGGTCGCCGGACTCGACGGCGGCGCGGACGACTACCTGACCAAGCCGTTCTCTTACTCAGAACTCTTTGCTCGACTGCGTGCGCTTGTCCGCCGCGGCCCGGCGGAGCGTCCGACGGTGCTCGAGGTGGGGGATCTACGAATGGATCCGGCCCGGCGGCGGGTCTGGCGCGGTGAAGCCGGCATCTCGCTGTCGGCCAAGGAGTTCGCGATGCTCGAGACGTTCATGCGCCGACCAGGTGATGTGCTCAGCCGCCTCCAGCTGCTCGAGCACGTCTGGGACTACGGCTATGAGAACCGCTCCAACGTCGTCAATGTCTACATCAACTATCTGCGCGGAAAGATCGATGTCCCGTTCGGGGCCGACTCGATCGAAACCGTTCGCGGCGTCGGCTACCGACTGCGAGAAGACGGCTGACGTTGAACAGGCTCCCGATTCGCATCCGGCTCGCGGTGGCCTTCTCGGTCGGGCTGCTCGTGGTTCTCGCACTGGCCGGAACGTTCGTCTACCTCCGGGTCGCCGATGAGCTTGACCGTGCGCTCGACGCGAGCCTTAATGGCCGCGTCGATGACGTCGCGACCCTCGTTGAGAGCGCAGGGCCCGGACGGATCGACCTTGGGGGCGTCAGGGCGGGTGAGGGCGAGTCGAGCTTCGCCCAGCTGCTGACGCCGAGCGGAAGCGTCGTCGATTCAACGCTGCCAACAAACCAGGAAGTGTTGACCGCCGAGCAATTGGACGCTGCTCAGGTCGGGGAGGTCAGGTCGGATGGCCTTCCGGTAGCGGGCATCGAGGGTGAGAGCCGGGTGGTTGCGGTGCCGCTGGATAGCGAGAACCGCGCTCTGATCGCAGTCGTCGGTCAAACCACCAGCGACCGAGCGGAGGCGCTATCGGGAATCGCAAGCGCCTTCGCTCTCGGGGCCCCGTTAGCTCTCCTGCTTGCTTCCGGCGTCGGGTATCTGCTCGGAGGAAGGTCGCTCGCACCGGTCGAGGCGATGCGCGCTCAAGCTCAGGACATCACGTTCGAAGGGGCGGGAGAACGGCTTCCAACGCCAGCGGCGGACGATGAGCTGCGAAGACTCGCTGAGACCCTCAACGCGATGCTCGAGCGCGTGGACACAGCGCTTGAGCGCGAGCGAGTCTTCGTCTCCGACGCAAGCCACGAACTGCGGACACCGCTTGCGATCCTCAAGTCCGAGATTGAGTTGGTCAGGCGCACCGGCGGATCCAAGGAGGAGCTCGAAGCCGCTTTGGCCTCGGCGGCAGAGGAGGTCGATCAACTTGTGAGGCTCGCCGAGGATCTGCTCGTGATCGCACGGGCCGACCAGGGCAGGCTTCCGATCAGGCGCGAAGCGGTCGAGATCGAGACTCTGCTCGAACGCGTCCGCTCTCGCTATGTGGAATTTGGCTCTCATGCGGGGTCCCAAATCATCGTGAACGCCGACGGGGTCGGACGCGTTCAAGTCGATCCACTCCGAGTCGAGCAGGCGCTCGGCAACCTGCTTGATAACGCGTTACGTCACGGAGCCGGGACGATCCGGCTGCAGGCGGAGCGATCGCCTCAAGGCGAGCTCTTGCTAACGGTGAGCGACGAGGGGCCGGGCTTCCCGCAAGGCTTTGAAACCCTTGCATTTGAGCGCTTTCGCCAAGCTAGCGGAGCACGGTCGGACACTGGCGCGGGATTGGGCCTTTCGATCGTCAGGGCTATCGCCGTGGCACACGGCGGCACCGCGGCGATTGAGGCTGGCGCGCCAGCAGGGCCGACGGTGAGACTGGTCTTGCCCGGCGACCCGCAAACACAGTGAAAGATGCTCCACGCTGACCTCCGGGTCGCGGTGCGACGACAGACGAAGCTAGCCCACCGTTCGTGCGTCGTACCGAAATCCGATAGGTGGCCCGCTCCGTCTCTCGCTACGACACACGGATAGTCGAGCAGGTCGCTTACGACGCACGGATAGTCGAGCGAGTTCGCCTCTAGGAGGTCTCGTTTGCTTCTTGGCGATGTCGTCGAGAGCTCCGCACCCGATCCTCGGCCGCGCGCAACGCGGTCGGGTTGATGGCGCAAGTGC
>JACDBR010000081.1 GCA_013694825.1 Solirubrobacterales bacterium | reverse complement strand
ACCTGGAGCCGCGGCGCTTCGAGGAGGCGGTGGGCGTGCTGGCCCGCGGCATGCGCGACAACCCGCTCCACGTCGCGGCTTACGGCGAGCCTGCCGAGCGACGCCTGCGTTGCCACGGGCGCCTGATGTCGGGGCTGTTCGCGGCCTTTCCGGCGCAACAGCCGATCGGCGCCGTGCTCGAAGGGAGGCTCGTCGGAGTCACTGGCGTGGGGCCGCCCGGCCGCTGCCAGCCGACGCCCGTACAGGCAATGCGCGTGGCTCCGCGGGCGCTCTCCCTCGGCCCGCGGACCGCGGCGCGCATCGGCCGCTGGACATCGCGATGGTCGGCGCTCGACCCCGACGAGCCACACGCACACCTCGGGCCGCTCGCGGTCGACGCGCATCTCCAAGGCCAGGGCATCGGCTCGCTGATCATGCGCGAGCACTGCCGCCGGCTCGACGCCTCCCGGCAGCTCGGCTACCTGGAGACCGACAAGCGCGAGAACGTCACTTTCTACGAGCGCTTCGGCTACGCGGTTGCCCACACCGAGCCCGTGCTCGGCGTACCCAACTGGTTCATGCGGCGGGAGCCCGGCTGACACCGGGCGCCGGCTCGATCTCACGGGCCTAGAGCGCCAGGCCCAGCGGCTCCTCGAGGATCGCTCGGACCCGGGCCAGGAACTGGGCCCCGTCGGCGCCGTAGAGGATGCGGTGGTCGCAGGCGATCGAGACGCCCATCTGATGTGTGGTGGTGATCTCCCCCTCGCGGACCGCGGGCTTCTCGACTATCGCTCCGACCGCCAGGATCCCCGCCTGGGGCGAGTTGATCACGGCGTGGAAGTTGGTCACCCCGTACATCCCGAGGTTGGAGACCGTGAACGTGGCGCCCGAGAGCTCGGGCGGCGTGATCTTGCCGTCTCGGACCTTGCGGGCCAGGCCCTTGGCGTCGGCTGCGATCTCGCGCAGCCCCTTCTTGTCGGCGTCGAAGATCGTCGGCACGACGAGTGCGTCGCGGCCCGCCACAGCGATCCCGACGTTGATCCGCGAGTACTGCTCGAACTTGCCGTCGCGATAGGCCCCGTTGGCGCGCGGGAACTCGCCCAGCGCGATCGCGCATGCCTTGACGACCATGTCGTTGAACGACGGCACGACATCGTCTTCGCCTGCCGACGCCTTGAGCGCGGCGCGCGCCGCGACGCAGCGCGACATGTCGATCTCGGTCTGCAGGTAGAAGTGCGGCGCCGTCGCCTTCGACTCGGCCATCCGTCGCGCGATGGTGGTCTGAAGGCGAGTCAGCTCGATCACCTCGGTGTGGCCCTTGGCGGTCTCGGCGCGGCCCTGCTCGCGAGCCTTCTCGCTGCCCTCTGACGCCGAGCGCTCGGACTTCGGCTCCTCTGATCCCTTCTTGGCGTCCTCGGCCTTGTCGTCGCCGTCGCCGGAGGGCTCCTCGCCGCCCGACGGGGACCCCCCGGCGGCCGCCTCCACGTCGGCCTTCAGGATCCGCCCACCGGGGCCGGAGCCCGAGACGCCGGCCAGCTCGACGCCGGCCTCGCTCGCGATCCGCCGCGCCAGCGGCGAGGCCTTGACCCGTCCCTCGCCGCTTTCCTGCTCGCCGGAGTCATTGCCCTCGTCCTGTCCGTCGCCGGAGTCGCTGCCACCGCCCTCCTCCTCACCGGAGTCCTGCTCGGATCCCTCGCCGCCCTCCTCGTCGGCCTCGGATCCCCCGCCCGAGTCCTCGGCCGGTGCCTCGCCAGCGTCCACGTCTTCCTCGGAGCCGGCCTCAGGCTCGGCGGCCTCCGACTCGCCGCCGTCCCCGGATTCGCTCCCGTCGCCCTCGTCCTCCTGGGCGGAGTCGGAGTCGCCGCCATCCGAGTCGGGGTCGTCATCCGGGCTCTCCGCGGAGTCGGAGCCGGAGCCGGAGCCGTCGTCCTCGCCCTCCTCCTCTGAGCTCGAGTCCCCGGAGGCCCCGTTGCCCTCGCCGAGCCTCGCGATTGGCTCGCCGATCGCCAGCGAGTCGCCCTCCTCGGCGAGGATCTCCGAGAGCGTGCCGGCGTCGTCGGCCTCGTAGACCATGTTCGCCTTGTCGGTCTCGATCTCGACCAGCTCCTCGCCGACTTCGACCGAATCGCCCTTAGACTTCAGCCACTTGACGATCGTCCCCTCCTCCATCGAGTCGGAGAGACGAGGCATCAGAACATCGGTCATCGGGCACCCTCCAGGGTCTCCAGGACCGCCTCTGCGATCCGTTCGCCGCCCGGCAGGGCGGCGAGCTCTAGGTTCTTGGCGTAGGGCATCGGCACCTCGGCCATGCCCACTCTCTCGACCGGGGCGTCGAGGTAGTCGAAGCAGGTCTTCTGGATCCGGCTGGCGAGCTCGGCCGTGACGCCATAGGACGGCCAGCCCTCCTCGACGCAGACGGCGCGTCCGGTCTTGGCCACCGACTTGGCGACGGTCTCGACGTCGAGTGGGCGCAGCGAGCGCAGGTCGACCACCTCGATGTCGAGCCCGTGCGAGTCGGCGAGCTGCTCGGCTACCTCGAGGCAGCGCACGGTGGCAAAGGAGTGGGCGATCAGGCTGAGGTCGGAGCCGCTGCGCGGAACGGCTGCCAGGCCGATCGGCGTCAGCGCCTCGGGATCGAGCGAGACCTCGCCCTTCTCCTTGTAGATCGGAAGATTCTCGATCACGAGCACCGGGTCCTCGTCGCGGATCGCGGACTTCAGCAGGCCCTTGGCGTCGGCCGGAGTGGCGGGAGCGACGACCTTGAGGCCGGGGGCCGACGCGAACCAGCCGTCGAAGCTCTGGGAGTGCTGCGCGGTCAGCTGGGCGCCGGCGCCATTGGGCGTGCGGATGACCAGCGGGCAGCGCACCTCGCCGCCGAACATCGCCCCGATCTTGGCCGCGTGGTTGATCACCTGGTCGATCGCGACGAGCAGGAAGTTGATCGTCATTATCTCGACCACTGGGCGCTCGCCGATCATCGCCGCGCCGACTCCGGCGCCGACGAAGCCGTGCTCGGAGATCGGCGTGTCGCGGATCCGATCGGCGCCGAAGCGCTCGAGCAGGCCGACGGAGACCTTGTAAGCGCCCTCGAAGACGCCGACCTCCTCGCCCATCAGGAAGACGCGCTCGTCGCGCTCGAGCTCCTCGGCGAGCGCCAGCCGCAGGGCCTCGCGGTAGGTCATGACCTCCGTGCCGGCTCCCTCCGGATTGCCTGCGTCCTCGCCCGAGGCCTGCCCGCGATCCTCCGAGCCGGCGTTCCTCGCCATCTGCTCCTGCTCCGTTGACGCCGTCTCGGTCACTGGCCCAGCCCCGCGCCGAAGACGAGCTCCTGCTCGCCGAACGGGCTTCCCGGCTTCATCCGCTCGAACTGCTCGTCGCTGCCCTTCGCGTACATCCCGTAGGCGAGCTGATCGAGCGGCGGCTCGGCACTCGCGTTGGCGAACTCGACCGCGTCGGCGATCTGCTCGGCAGCTCGCTCGTCGGCCTGCTCGAGCTGCTCGTCGGTGATCCCGCGCTCGCCCAGCGTCTCTCTGACCCGCTTGATCGGATCGTGCTCCTGATGGCGCTTGATCTCGTCACGGTCGCGATAGGAGAGGCCCGCGTCGGCGACCGAGTGGCCTCGGTAGCGGTAGGTGAGCGTCTCGAGCACGGCGGGACGCCGACGCTCACGCGCCGTCCGCATGAGCTCGGAAGTGGCAGCCAGGACCTCCTCGAGGTCGTCGCCGTCGATCCGCTCGCCGACCATCCGGTGGGCGTGGGCGCGGCGGAACAGCTCCGGCTCGGCCGAGGCGCGTTTGACGCTGGTGCCCATGCCGTAGACGTTGTTGACGACCAGGTAGACGATCGGCAGGTTCCACAGCGAGGCGAGGTTGAGCGACTCGTGCCAGGCCCCCATGTTAACCGCGCCGTCGCCGAGCTCGCAGAGCACCGCCTGAGGACGCTCCTGGCGGACCAGGCCGAGCGCGATCCCCGTAGCCACCGGAAGCTGGCCGGCGACGATCCCCCAGCCGCCGTAG
>JACDBR010000125.1 GCA_013694825.1 Solirubrobacterales bacterium | reverse complement strand
GTCCCTGACCCGTCTCCCAGGCGCTGAGCTCCTGCGTCCGCGCCACACCGAGGCCGTCGGTTAGGTGGAGCGCTCCCAAAGCCGGCGCATGAACGGCAGCGCCACAGCCCTCGGGGCGTGCTGGCCGGCGAGCGATCCGACCCGGTTGAGAAAGCCACCAGGCACCACGACCCGCTTGCCGTTCTCAGCTCCGCTGACGGCCTCGGCGGCGACACGCTCGACGGGGGTCCAGAAGGCCTCGGGGACGGACTGCTCGGAGGCCTCGACGTTGGCGACGGCACCGAACTCGGTCTTCACGGGGCCTGGGCAGACGGCGGTGACCCCGACGCCCGTCGCGGCCAGCTCCTCGCTGGTCGCCTCGCTCAGCGAGAGCACGAACGCCTTGCTGGCGGCGTACGTGGCGGTCGCCGGAATCGGCTGGAAGGCGGCCATCGAGGCCACGTTGATGACCGCGCCGCGGCGACGGCCGACCATCGCAGGCACATAGCGCGCCTGCAGGTCGGTGACCGCCTCGCAGTTGAGACGCACCATCCGCACGAGCTTCTCGCGCTCGGCGTTGTGAACGTGGCCGGAGTCGCCGAAGCCGGCGTTGTTGACCAGGATCTCGATCTCGAGCCCGAGCGCCTCGAGCGCGTTCGCCATCGCGTCGCGGCCCGACTGCGTTTCGAGATCGGCGGCCAGCGCCTCCGCCCTGACGCCGTAGCGATCGGCGAGCTCGTTCGCTAGCTCGCGCAACCGGTCCTCACGCCGCGCCACCAAGACCACGCCGTGACCCCGCTCCGCGAGTCGGCGGGCGATCTCCGCCCCGATCCCCGACGAGGCGCCGGTGACGAGAGCGGCCGAGGAGGGGTCGGCGGGAGGCAGTGCCACGCGGTGGAAGCTACCCGGCGCCGAACCAACGTGAGGCGCCGTCTACAATCCGCCGCATGGAAGGCGGCTTCAACCTCTTCGGCGGCGACCCCGACGAGCTGCGCGAGCGGCTGGCCGAGATGGCCGCCCAGATGCAGGGCGCGCAGAAGGTGGCGTGGGCCGACAACGCGATCAAGCTCGCGGTCGACATGACCGTCGCCTCGATCAACCGGCTGAACCTTCAGGGGTCGAGCGACGAGCAGGCGACCCAGGTCCGCGACGCGATCAGGATCGTGTTCCCCGAGGCCGTGACGCTGGTCCGCGAGGCCCGCGAGGGCCTCTCCTGAGCCGCCCGGCTTTCCTGCCTGACCCGAGTGCCTGAGCGCGGATACCGCGCGCCGTCGCGATCTAGGGTCGGAGCGTGGATCGCCGGCCCCCGCGTCTGAGGCCCAGCGGCCCGTCCTCGGAGCCGGCCGACCCGCGGCCCGGCTCGAGTGCTCGCCACGACGCAGGCGCCGCCAGCGTCGAGCACGCCGGGCTCGTGCTGCTCGTTGCGCTTGCCCTGCTGGCCGCGATCTCGTCCTTCGCCGCCGGCGGTGGCGATCGCTCGGCGCGCGAGCTGGGAACGGCGCTCACGCAGAAGATTCGTTGCGCGGCTCGGCTCTCGGACACCTGCTGGCGCGACCCGCTGACCGATGCCTACGGACGCTCGGTCGCCGGCCTGGTCCGCTCGCTGGCACCGCCGCCCGTGACCGTCTCGAGCGGCTCCGGACCGCTCTTGCCGGTCGACTTCCGGCGCTGTCGCAGCGTCAGCTGCTCGCTGCCGGGACCGCGCTCACCCGCGCTGACGGCCTCCAACCGCCGCACCAGCGCATTCGTCCACGTCATCGACGAGCGCGGCTCCTCGGGGGACGTGACGCTCACCTACTGGCTCTACCGCCCCACCCTCGGTTGGGAGAGCGTCGTCAGGCGGGCGACGAGCGAGCAGGTCGAGGCCGCCGCGGCGACGCCGCTGCTCGACTCCGACGTCCCGGTCCTGGTGCCGCTCGAGACGCTGCCCGGTCGCAACCACTTCCGCTTCGCCGAGGGCGAGGAGCCGCCGTGGCGCTGGGAGGTGGTCGGCTGAGGCCGGGGGTGCCGCGAGGAGCCGGGCGGTTCCGCGAAACCACCCTGTGGCCGGGGTGCTACCAGCGCGCGTCCTGGTGCTCCATCACGCCGAGGCCGGATGCGAGCTCAATCCCGCCCGGCAGGCTGCCGGAGAAGCTGCCGAAGGGCTGGACGAGCTCGTAGGAGACGAACGGCTTGGAGTCGGACATGCTGCGCTCGGCCTCGGCGCTGAAGCGAAGCTCGGAGCCGTCGGCGCCGCGGACCGCCTCGAGGCCCTCGAAGCTGACCGGTCCAGGCTCGCTGGGGCTGCCATCGACCCAGATCGTCCGCTCGCTCCGCTCGGGTGGGTCATTGACACCCTCGACGAGGTTCCAGGCGACCTCCCGGCCTTCGGGAGTAGAGCCGACGCCGGCCGACCAGCTCCAGACGGTGTGGTGGGGGTGATAGCCCTCAGTCTCGTCCTCGACCCCGCGCCCCTCGCTCTCGAGGCGGCGCCCGCCGATCCGCAGGTCGATCCCGACGGACATCCCGGCACGCTTGCGAGTCCAGACGTAGCCGTCGTCCTGACCCGTCGGGCAGATCGCCTCCGCCCACTCGCCACCCTCGAAGCGAAGGAAGCCACGGATCGGCTCGCCGGCCGCGCTGCGACCCTCGATCCGCACCAGCGACCCGCGCTCGGGAGCATGGTCGCGGATCCCGGTCTTCTCGGGGGCCTCGGTCCAGACTCCGCCCCGGGCGGTCGGCAGGCGCAGCGAGACGTCCTCGGTGAGCCGCCCGCTCGGGCGCTCGAGGATCGCCCAGAACGTCTGGCCGATCGGCCCGACCTTGACCCGCGCCGCGCAGACCATCAGCTCATCGCTGAACGCGCCTACCCAGCGCCACTGCTTCCTCAAGACCCCGTGCCGGCGCAGCGGCAGCCGCCCCGGGGGCAACGGCAGCTCCGGACGCCGCTCGGCCGGCCCGCGCCAGGGGAGGGCCTCGATGGCCGGGCTTGCCACTAGGCGGCCGGTCCCGGGCTCGCTGCGGCTGGACGAGGGTCCACCAGCTACTCGATCGTGCAGATCGGGTCGCCGCTCGCCACGGCGGACCCTTCGGAGACGGCCAGCTCGGTCACCTTGCCGGCCTTGTGGGCGGTGATCTCGTTCTCAATCTTCATCGCTTAGAGCACGCAGACGAGGTCCCCCTCGGCGACCTCCTGGCCCTTCTCGACGGGGACCTTGAAGATGTTTCCCT
>JACDBR010000018.1 GCA_013694825.1 Solirubrobacterales bacterium | reverse complement strand
GCGTAGCGCTCGTGGTCGCGATCATCGGTTCGCAGCGCCGGCCCGCCGACCCTACGCCGCCGCCGCCGCGCGTTCGACCGTGCCGGTGAGCCAGCGGCACCACTCCTCGACCCCTTCGCCGCCGCGGGCACTGACGAGCAGCTGACGGGCATCGGGGTTGACGCGCTCGAGGTTGGCCTGGAAGGCCTCGAGGTCGTAGTCGAGATGCGGCAGCAGGTCGATCTTGTTGATCACCACGAGCTCGCAGGAACGGAACATCAGCGGATACTTGAGTGGCTTGTCCTCGCCCTCGGTCACTGAGCAGACCATCGCCTTGACGTCCTCGCCGACCCGGAACTCAGCCGGGCAGACCAGGTTGCCGACGTTCTCGATCACCAGCAGGTCGAGATCGGCGAGCGGCACCTCGGGCAGCGCCGAGCGCACCATGTTGGCATCCAGATGACACTCGCCGCCGAACCCGCCGCCCGTGTTGAGCTGAGTCACCGGCACGTGCAGATGTGCGAGCCGGTCGGCGTCGAAGCTCCCCTGGACGTCACCCTCGAGCACGCCGACGCGCAGCTCGTCGGCGACGCCCGCGCGGAAGGCCGCCTCGAGCAGCGAGGTCTTGCCCGCCCCCGGCGCGCTCATCAGGTTGACGACCGTCACGCCCTCGCGGTCGAAGTCGTCGCGGTTGGCGCGCGCGATCGTGTTGTTGGCGTCGAGCGCGTCCTCGACGACCCTCACTTTGGTTCGGTGCATCTAGGCTCCTCCCTGGCCGGCCTGCTACCTCACCGGCGTCCGAGACAAATAACGGCACGAGCTCGTTTCGGGGCTAAAGCCCCTCATCTACAAGACGAATAACGGCACGAGCTCGTTTCGGGGCTAAAGCCCCTCATCTACATAGCTCGCATCTTGAGGTACCTGCGGAGCTCCGGCTCCTGCGCGGCCACCGCCGCTCCGATCGCCACCACAAGCAGCACGATTACCTTCCTCATCCTCCGGCCTCCTTCGCCTTGGCTTCCAACAGTTCACCGATCACGGACTCGACCATCTCGACCCCGCCCTCGACCGCGGCTGCGACCGGCGGGCTCAGCTCCCCGACCAGATCCTCCTCCTCGCCGGTCATCTGCACCTGCGGCTCGCAGCCGACGACGAGTACGCGGTCGGGGATCGGGCCGAGTTGCGCGGCCAGGGCGAGCACCCGAACCGGGTCCATCCCATGGGCGTCGAGCGTGATCTCCCCCGCGCCCTCGGTCGCCTCGAGGTCGGGCTCGATCACGAACAGCGTTCCCGGCGGCTCGCCGCGCGGCACCGCATCGACGAAGACGACCGCGTCATAGCCCTCGCCGAGCGCGTAGACCAGGTCCATGCCGCGGATCCCGAAGTCGGTCACTTCGACGCCTGGCGGCTGCGGGCGGTCGAGCAGACGCTTGGTCACCTCGATGCCGAAGGCGTCGTCGGCGAGGAAGATGTTGCCGATCCCGGCGATCAGGATCCGTACCGGCGCCAGCGTCACCTGCGCATCGCCGGTGAGCGGCTCGACCTCGGCCGGCGAGAAGAAGAAGCGGTGGCCCGGCTGGCGTGCTTGGCCGAGGTCGCGGCCGGGGTCGTCGTCGAGCACGACCGCGAGGTGGACCTTGCCTTCCATGTCCTCGTGGATGCCGTCGATCGTCGCCAGCCGACCCGCCATCGCGCGGTCGAAGATGTCGGCGCCCTGCCCAGGGCGGAGTGCCACCCGGCTGCCGCGCCCGATCTCGACGCCGGCCACCTCCACCGAGCGCGGCGCCCTGCCGCCGAGGCTCTCGAAGCCGTCCGTCACGAGCCCCCTCCCTCAGACACATCACGGCACCAGCTCGTTTCGGAGCTAAAGCCCCTCATCTGCGATGCACCACGGCACCAGCTCGTTTCGGGGCTAACGCCCCTCATCTATTCACCTGGCTGAACTCACGGATCGTGCCGTGGAGGGCCATCAGCTCGTCTTCGGAGAGTGCCTCCGTGCGATCGAGGATCTCGCGCGCCTTCGGATCGCTTGCGCGCATCTCGGCCTTCTCCTCTTCGGTCAGGCTGAGGATGTTCAGGACCAGCATGCCGTCGATCTCGCCGCCGTCGAAGAGATCACCGGGGCTCTCGGGCGCGATCCGCGGGTGGTCTTCGAGGATGATCGGCGAGCACAGCACCGTGCCGAGCTCGCCAGGCTCGCCGACCAGGACCGGCCAGGCGCCCTCGTTCGTGCAGGCCTCCGCCTCGCCCGCCAGCTCGGCGGGGGGATCGGTGAGCGAAACGAACTCGCCGCCGGTGGCGCGAATCACGACGTGCGACGAGCAGAGCGTCAGCGCCATCACCGCCTCGCGCTCCCCGCCGCCCCAGGGTGTCTCGTTGGAGACGCTCACGCCGAGGCGGAAGAGCCGATCTCCAAGCCGCTCGACGCCGATCTCGACGCTGCCCTCGAGGCCCTGCCAGGAGCGCACGATCGTGCCGGCATGGCTGCCGTCCGTGTCGTGCAGCTCCTCGGGGGAGCTGCCGGCCTCGATCTCGAGCGGGATCCGAAGCGACGTCTCGCTCAACTCACCGACCAGCAACCGATCGGCTCGCAGCTCGCGCTCGGTCGCCTCCTCCCAGCTCAGGTGGCGCTCGCCTCCCAGCTCGAGCTCGGAGACCGGCTCGAGCCCTGAGGCGCTGCGGCGGTGCACCTGGCGCTCGACCACGTGCAGGAAGCGGACCTCGACGTCGACCGTCGCCCCGGGCCCCGCCTCGAGCAGGCACTCGGTGCGAAGCTGCCATGGGTCATCTTCGCGGCCCTCGGAGTGGGCGCGCGGATAGATCCCGCCGAAGGTCCAGCGCTGGCGGTTCTTGAGCGCCGAGCGCCGGTACGGCCAGAGGATGTAGCCCTCGTAGAGAACGGCGTCGGCGATCGCCCTGACCGGGTCAGCGCTCATCGCTCGGGCGTCTCCTCGCCGGCGCCTGGCTCGGCCTCGCCGGCGGCGCGGAGAAGCGACTCGACCGCCTCCTCCCAGCTCATCATCGCGTTTCGCGCCTTATAGGCGTGCAGTGCGTCGAAGCTCTTGCGGCTGATCCGAAGCCAGGCGCTGTCGGGAAAATGGCGATCCATCGCCGCGCGCCAGACGGCGACGGGCATCCGCACCTCGGCCTCGCGGTCCCAGGCCAGCGGCGCGACCCGCAGCCCGTTCTCGGTCGCGTAAAACAGCGAGCCCGAGAACAGGAACTCAAGCGGCACCTCGCCGTCGGTCAGGGCGTGGAAGTACCGCGCCGCCGTGACGTCAAGGTCGTAGGTGCAGGGCACGGGCAGATCGACGAGTGTCGTGCCCGTGAACGGGCCCACCTGCAGCGGCACGTTGGTCCAATGCAGGCTTCGCAGGCTTCGCGACCACTGCTCGGGAGCCCCGAAGAGCTCGAACAGGCGCTGCTCGGAGAGGTTGTCGTAGCGGCGCCGCGTGGCGGCGATTCGGATCTGTGTGTTGAGCGCCAGCGAGCGGATCGATGCCGCCTCCGGGGCGGTGATGCGCAGCGCAAAGCGCAACGTCGGCACTGCCGAGGGCTCGAGCACCCCGGCCTCCTCGATCGAGAACTCGAGCTGCGGGGCAGCGTCGAGCCCGACGGATCCGGGCAGGGCCGCCTCCATGCCTAGGCGGCTCGCCCGAGCAGCGCGTCCTGCCGCGATCTCGCCTTGGGCGCCATCCCCACCGTCAGGCCGGCGGCAGGTTGGGCATGCTCGGGTCGATCGGGTTTGCCGCCGAGGAGTTGACGCCGGTGGAGCGCTCCGAGGTGACCCGCCCGTCGCGCTTATGGCCGTTCTGCTTCTCATAGTTGCCGGGGGCGTTGCCCTCGGCGATCCCCTTCACGTGCGATCCGGTGTCGGGCTCAGCGTCGCTCGGCCCGGTCTTGATCTCTGCCATCTCGGCTCCCTTGGCTAGCTCTTGGCGTACGTCTTCGAGCCGCTCTCCAGCCGCTCGAAGAAGCTGTCGATCTCGGCCCATACTTCCTCGCCGCCGCTGAGGCCGCGCCAGCGCGTGCGGATCAGCGCGACGAGCGAGTAGGCGTCGGTGATCGGGACGATGAAATGCTGGCGGGCGCCGCGGGCGCGGTTGACGAGCAGCGCCTCGACCTCGGGCTCCATCTCGCGCAGGACTGGGTTGAGGCGCTCGAGCTCGCTCCACGCGCCGAGCTCGAGCAGCGATTCGGTTGGGCCCATCGGACTCGGATAGAAGGCCTGGACGTGGCTGCCGTCGGCGGCCTCGCCGGGGAGCTCCGCCTCTCCGCCCTCCTGCTCGGGCTCGGCTGCGACCTTGAGGAGGAACGCCATCTCGACGGGGATTCGCAGGTCGGCCCACGTGACGTCGTCGAGCGCGAAGTCGGCGAGCAAGAGGCGTCGATCGCCGATCAGCCGGTAGTGGCCGCCGCCGGCCGCCGGGCGATCGAAGAGGATCCGGCAGCCCTGGCAGGCGCACATCGGCTGGTGGGTCCGCAGGTCGAGCAGGTGCGCGTGCTCGGCGCCGATCGGCTCGCCGCAAAGCTCACATTGCTCGAGCTCGGCGACTGCCTCCTCCCTGGCTCGCCGGGCGACGCCTCGCAGCCGTGAGGCCGCGAGTGGGCTCGCGGACGCACTCATGCCGGCGCGCCCGCGGATCCGAGCGCGACCTTCACCAGGCCCGAGTCGTCGAGCAGCAGCGGCAGCGGCGCGAGGTAGAGCTCGGGCGCATCGAGGCAGCGCCCCGCACGCCGGACGTCGTAGCGGTGACCGCAGCCCGAGCAGGAGAGCTCGGCGCCGCGCAGCGTCGCGCTCTCGAGCGAGGCGCCGCAGCCAGGGCACGCGGGGCGGTAGGCGTAGCGGTCGTCCTCGACGCGAACGAAGAGGAGCTCTTCACCCCGGACCGGTCTGACGACGGTGCCGCCGCCGGCCAGCTCGGTCAGCGACCCGGCCATCTCCCAGCTCTCGGCCGCGGGGCCGCTCGCCGCGGCGACGGGATTGCTCGCGGCCGTGCTCTTGTTGACCTCGAGCTGGATCAGAGCCGGCGCCGCCGGCTCTGCGACGACGCCCTCCGCCTCGACGCTCTCGATCTCGGGCGCCAGCTTGGCGATCGCATCCTCGATCGCCAGCTTCAACGTCATCGTCGACGAGGGGCAGCCGCTGCAGCTTCCCTGCAGCCGCAGCTTGACGACGCCAGCCTCGACCGCAAGCAGCTCGACGTCGCCGCCGTGCGACTCGAGATACGGGCGCACCTCCCCCAGCGCGTCGCGCACCCTCTCCTCAACCGGGATCGGGTGCAGGTCGTGAAGCAGCAGCAGGTGCGAGACGAGCTCGTCCGAGCCGAGCGCGCGGCGGACCTCGCTGGTCTCGCCGTTGACCACGAGGGCGTCCATGATCCGCGTCAAGCCCTCGCCATAGAGCTCGACGAGCGCCGCGGTCAGCTCCGCCGCGGTCTCACGGCCGACGCGGTCGGGGAGCTGCTCGACCTGCTCGAGCAGCGCCTCGACGCGTCCGACCGCCTCCCGGGCCGCCTCGTCGTGCATCGCCGCTCAGCCGCCGGGCGTGCCCTGGGCGCCCAGCATCGGCGAATGCTGGCGCTTGAGCGTCTTGCCGCCTCCGAGGTACATGTGCACGCCGCACGGCAGGCACGGGTCGAAGCTCCGCACCGCTCGCATGATGTCGATGCCGCGGAACTCGTCGGGGCCGTTCTCCTCGAAGATCGGCTGCCCCCCGACCGCGTCCTCGTAGGGCCCGAGCGTCCCGTAGGAGTCGGTCGGGCTGCCGTTCCACGGCGTCGGCGGATACGGGTGGTAGTTGGCGATCTTCTTGTCGCGGATCACCAGGTGGTGAGAGAGCACGCCGCGCACCGCCTCGTGGAAGCCGCAGCCGATCGCCTCGTCGGGGACCTCGAAGCCCTCGAAGACCTTCGTGTTGCCCGAGCGAACCTCATTCAGCCCCTGGTCGACGAAGTGCAGCGCCATCGCCGCCGCGTAGGCGGTGAAATAGGCGCGGGCGCGGTTGCGCTCGATCGCGTTCGACCACTTGGGGATCGTCCACTCGAGATCGGCCGCCGGCATGTCCGGCGAGGCCGGGAGCTGGATCTTGACGCTCTCGCCCGTGGCCTGGACGAACGGGGTCTTGACCTTGTTCGCCAGCGCCGTGGCCCACAGCCGGGCCAGCGGGCCGCCGCCGGTGTCGAGCGCCAGGTGGTCGCCGGTGCGCTGGTCGAGCCAGCGCGGGCTCATCACCCAGGAGTAGTTGCCACCCTCGAGATCGCGCTTCTGCGGCTTCGGCAGGGTGGTCTGGTTCCAGGGGTGGCGGTGGTCGATCGGGTTCCCGAGCGGGTCCTTGTCGACGAACTTCTCCTCGCCGGCCCAGTCGTCGTAGTACGAGCTGCCGAGCAGGATCCGCAGGTTGACGTTGATGTCGACCAGATTCGTCGTTACCAGCTCGCCGTCGATGACGATCCCCGGGGTGACGAACATCTCGTTGCCCCAGCTCTCCATGTTGCGGTAGTCGTAGTCGACGTGCTCGGGGTTGTTGAACGCACCCCAGCAGCCGAGCATCACCCGCCGCCGCCCGACCTCCTCGTAACCGGGCATCGCCTCGTAGAAGAAGTCGAACACGTCGTCGTTCATGGCCACCGACTTCTTGAAGAAGTCCATGCAGCGCATCAGCCGCGTCAGGTAGTCGGTGAACAGCGTCGGCGTGGCGACCGTGCCGACCCCGCCCGGGTAGATCGTCGAGGGGTGCACGTGGCGCCCCTCCATCAGGCAGATCATCTCCCGCGTGACCCGGGAGACGATCAGCGCCTCGCGGTAGGTCTCGCCGACGAACGGGTTGAACGAGCGCATGATATCGGCGATCGTCCGGTAGCCATGGATGTCGCCATGCGGGGCGACGGCCTTCTCGGCCTGCTCCATCACGCCCGGGTTCGTGTCCCTGACCATCTGCTCGCAGTAGTCCACGAAGACCAGGTTGTCCTGGAAGATCGTGTGGTCGAACATGTACTCGGCGGCCTCGCCGAGGTTGACGATCCATTCGCCGAGCGGCGGCGTCTTGACCCCGTAGGCCATGTTCTGCGCGTACTGCGAGCAGACGGCGTGGTTATCGCCGCAGATCCCGCAGATCCGGCTGGTGATGAAGTGCGAGTCACGCGGGTCCTTGCCCCTCATGAACACGCTGTAGCCCCGGAACAGCGAGGAGGTCGACTTGCAGCTGACGACCTCCTTCTGCTTGAAGTCCAGCTTCGTGTAGATGCCGAGGTTGCCGACGATCCTGGTGATCGGGTCCCAGGACATGTCGACGATGTTTCCGGACTCCTTGTCGATCTTCTCTCGAACGGCCATTTCGCTCTCCTCCTGCTTTCGTCAGGCTCCGGGCGCTTACCGCTGCAGCGCCCGCGGCTCGTAGCCGGTCGTGATCTTGTCTCGGTTGTGCCGCCACTTCGGTTCCTTGTTGACGGTCTGGTTGGTGATCCCGCGGAGCTTGCGGATCATCGGCCCGTAGGTCCCCGAAAACGCCGATGAAAGCGTGCCGCCAGGAGGCGCGTCCATGAACGGCATGAACTTGTCGGGGAAGCCGGGCATCGTGCAGCCGATGCAGATCCCGCCGACGTTCGGGCATCCCCCGATGCCGCCCATCCATCCCCGCTTGGGAACGTTGCAGTTGACGACCGGCCCCCAGCAGCCGATCTTGACCTGGCACTTGGGCGAGTTGTAGTCCTTGGCGAAGTCGCCCTGCTCGTAGTAGCCGGCCCGGTCGCAGCCCTCGTGGACCGTCTTGCCGAAGATCCACTGCGGCCGCAGCGCATCGTCGAGCGGGATCGTCGGCGCCAGTCCGGCCGCCTGGTAGAGCAGCCAGGTCAGCGTCTCCATGAAGTTGTCCGGCTGGACCGGGCACCCGGGGACGTTGATGATCGGTAGACCCGCAGCCGAGCGGAAGTCCCAGCCGAGGTAGTCGGCCAGGCCCATCGCGCCGGTCGGATTGCCGGCCATCGCGTGGATCCCGCCGTAGGCGGCGCAGGTGCCGATCGCGACGACCGCGAAGGCCTTGTGCGCGAGCTGATCGATCCACCAGTTGACTGTCAGCGGCTCGCCGGTGACGAGGTCGTTGCCCATCGAGGTCCAGTAGCCGTCGCCGTTGATCTTCTCGTTCGGGATCGAGCCCTCGACGACCAGCACGAAGGGGGCGTCGAGCTCGTCGTTCGCCGCCTGACGGAACGGCTTCATGAACTCCTCGCCGCCCAGGGTCGGCGAGAGCACCTTGTTGTGGAGATGCACCTTGGGCAGCCCGGGGATCGCTCCCAGCAGGACTTCCTCGATGCTCGGCTGCGACGCGGCGGTTATCGAGATGGTGTCGCCGTCGCAGCTCAATCCCTCCGATGTCCAGAGGATGTGAACTTCCTCGACGCCCGCGGCTTCTGCACTCATCGCTCGTCTCCGATCATCGCCAACTCTTCTTCCAGCTCCAGCTCACTCACCAGCAGCTCCTCGCCGGCTACCACCTCCACGTCGAGGGCTCCGCAGCGCCCGCATGCAAGCGGGAAGCCATCGATCACGCTCTCGGCCTCGCAATCGCGGCACGCCACCCTCGCGGGCACGACCTCGATCTCAAGCCTCGCCCCGTCCAGGGGCGAGCCCTCCGTCAACAGCTCCCAGGCGAACTCGAGCGAGGCCGGCACCACCTGACGCAAGTGTCCGACCCGCAGCTCGACGACCCGCACCGGCCTGCCCGCGGCGTGTCGGGTCGCGACCTCGACCACCGACTGGGCTATCGAGAGCTCGTGCATCAGCAGATCCTCGGCAGCGGGTCTCCGGCCAGCAGGTCCATCACCCGCCGGCCGCCGAACGCCGTGTCGATCAGGACCATTCCGGGAGGCTCGGCCCCGACCTCGCCGATGTCGGCGGCGGCCTCGCAGCCTGGCACGGCGCGCAGCGCCTCGAGGGCGGCATCGGCCGAGCCGGGGGCGACACAGGCGACCATCACGCCCTCATTGGCTACGTACATGGGATCGATTCCGAGCAGCTCGCCGGCGGCGGCGACGGTCGGCGAGACCGGCACCCGGTCTTCGGCGACGAGCACGGATGCCTTCGACGCGCGGGCCAGCTCGTTGAGCACGGTGGCGACGCCGCCGCGGGTTGCGTCACGCATGCAGCGCAGCTCCTCGCCCGCCGCTTCCATCAGCGCGTCGGCGACGTCCCAGAGTGGGCGCGTGTCGGACTCGGTCTCGGCATCGAGGCCGAGGTCGCCGCGGGCCAGCATGATCGCCGTGCCGTGCTCGCCGACCGGGCCCGAGACGAGCACGCGGTCGCCGGCACGCAGCGAGGCGGGAGAGAGCCGGGAACGGTGATCGAGCCGGCCGACGCCGGTCGTGCATACATAGAGCGAGTCCGCGTGGCCCCGCTCGACCACCTTGGTGTCCCCGGCGACGATCTGGACCTCGGCCACCTTGGCCGCCTCGGCTATCGCCTCGACCTCGGCCCTCAGGTCGTCGGCTTCGAGTCCCTCCTCGAGCACGAGCGCAACGGTGATCGCCACCGGCCTCGCGCCGCCGGCGGCGAGGTCGTTGACGGTCCCGTTGACGGCGAGCTCACCGATCGAGCCGCCCGGGAAGCGGATCGGCCGGACTACGAAGGTATCGGTGGTCATCGCCAGCCCGAGCTCGTCGATGGTGAAGTTGCCGGCGTCGGCGAGCTCCTCGAGCGCGCCGCTGCCGAAGGCTGGGACGAAGACGCCCTCGATCAGCGTCTGCGTCGCCTTGCCGCCGGCGCCGTGGGACATCGTCACCCGCGGCTCCTTGAAGCGCGGGCGCTTGGCGCGCGCCGTCTCGATGATCCCGCGGACCCGCTCCTCGCGCCCGGTGACCGCGGTCTCGCTCAAGCGACTGCCTCGCTCTCGGACTCGCGCGAGAAGCGCCCGTAGCTGTAGTAGGCGGCGCAGGCCCCCTCGGGGGAGACCATGCAGGTGCCGATCGCGTGCTCGGGCGTGCACGCGGTGCCGAAGACCTTGCACTCCCAGGGCTTGATCAC
>JACDBR010000302.1 GCA_013694825.1 Solirubrobacterales bacterium | reverse complement strand
CCACCGAGCCGCGCTCCCCGAGCTTGGCGAGCAGGGCGAGTATCGCCTCGAAGAGCCGCAGCTGAGCCTGGCCGCCGGACTCACCGGCACGCGCGCCGGCCACGGGGCCTAGCTCGGGCGCGAGCGTTGCGAGCTCGGTCAGGGTCGCCGCCGGAAGCTCGTCGAAGACGGGGTCGCCCGCGCGCGCCAGCGGCCGGAGCGCGGCGACGAGCGGCGCGTAGGGAAGCTCGTCCTCGCCCAGCTCGACCGACTCGCCGTCGAGGACGCGAGCTCCCAGCACCCTGGCACGACGCGAGAACTCGCCCAGCAGCCTTGACTTGCCGACGCCCGAGTCTCCGGCGAGCAGGGCCAGCCGAGGCGCGGCGCCCTCGGCGTCGAGCAGGCTCGCCTCAAGCTCGGCGAGCTCACGCTCGCGTCCGATGAACCCAGCCGTCCCGATCCGCGCGGCCATGCCTCTCAGTATGTACGCACCCTGACGCGTGGGCTCGGCGGCGACGTCCGGGTGCCGAGCTGGCCGGCTCGCAGGGATAGCAGCGAACGCAGCTCGCCGGTACGCGCGAACGGGTCGGCGATCAGCGCGCCGTCAGCCAGCGAGATCGCGGCCAGCAGCCGGCCCTCGCTCTCGGCTACGAGCACGTCGCCGCCCGGCGCCGTCGAGGAGTCGCGGTCGGCGAGGCGCCCGAGCGCTGCCTCGTCGGTGTCACGGGCTCGGCGGATGGTCAGCTGGGCTTCGGTGCTCTGGGAGTGGGTCGAGGCCAACTCGGCCCGGCTCGGCCGCGGCCCTTCGACAGGCCCCCGCCGGACTGCGCGCAATGGTTGCCGCGACGCCTCGGCGCGGCGCTGCATGTCGCTCGCCGCCTCGTTCAGAATTATCGCTGTGAGCTGGGGATTCATGCCGTTCCTTCGTTCGTCGCCAGACCTCGACAACGAAGATACGGCTAAGCCGAGGGCACGAAAACGGGCATCTGCCCAGACCTCGGTGCCAACACCCCTTAGTCGCTCGAGCGGAGGCCTTACGCCTCCGCCCAGGCGAGCGCAGGGCATCGCCTACCCTCTCCGAGCGTGAGCCTTCGCGCCGGCCCCTACACGTTCAATCACGTCACATACGACGGGCCGAGCGACGTCCTCTACGCGGCGATCGCCAGTCCTGGCGCGGCAGCGGAGCGGCGCCCAACCCCCGAGGCGCACGTGCTTCGCTTCGACTCGCGTGGCCGGTTCGCGGGCATCATCCTGGTCTCCCCGCGAGAGCAGCTCGAGCGCGAGGGAGGCGTCTTCATCTCGCTCCCCGACGGCAGCCGGGCCCGCGTCCAGGGCTTCGACCGGCTGCTCGGCGACACGAATGAGTACTAGATGGGGACCTTCGTCACCGCCCTCACCGACCCACACGAGCTCGAGTCCTGAAGCTGATCGCTCGCGGGATGTCGAAGCTCTGATCGCCGCCGGACGGGCCGAGGCACGGGCCGCGGCTTCACCCAACCGTCACACCGCCCGGGCCTGTGCGACTACTCTCGCCTGATGGAGCGAGGAGTCGACCGGCGCGCCTTCATCGGAGGCGCGGCCGGACTAGCTGCAGGGGTCCTGATCTCGGGACCGGGGGCGATCGCATCGCGGAGCGGCCCGGCGGGACGGCGGCCGCATCCGCTGAGCGACGTCCGCTTCTCCCAGGGAGTCGCCTCCGGCCAGCCCGGCGAGCGGGCGATGACCCTGTGGACGCGGGTCGACGGCGCCGGCCGCCGAGGCACGATCCGGCTCGAGGTATCGCGCGACTCCGACTTCCGGCGCCTCGTCAGCTCGCGCCGTGTGGTCGTCGACGGTGCCGACAACCACACGGCTCAGGTTCGCGTTAAGGGCCTCAATCCCGGCGAGCGCTACTTCTACCGCTTCGAGGCCGCCGACCACGCGACCCGGGTCGGCCGCTTCACCACCCTGCCGGGCGACTCCCGCCAACCGGTCCGGATCGGCTTCTTCTCCTGCCAGGCCTGGGAGGCCGGCTACTACGTCGGCCATCGAGGCTTGGCACGCGAGGACGACCTCGACCTGCTGGTCTGCCTCGGCGACTACGTCTATGAGCGTCCCTTCTACGAGGACGACGGCGTGCGCCGCGACCGCACCGGCGAGAACAACGACGGTGAGGTCCAGACACTGCCCGAGTACCGCGCCAAGTACGCCCTCTACCACTCCGACGCCAACCTGAGGCAGCTTCGAGCCAGGGCGCCGATGATGGCGATCTGGGACGACCACGAGGTCGAGGACAACTATGCCCACATGCGCCCCGGCGAGGCGACGCTCGACAGGCGGATCAAGTTCGAGAAGCGGCGGCGAAACGGCTACAAGGCCTTCTACGAGCACATGCCCTTCGGTCCGGCCGAGGGTGAGCGCTTCCGCCTCTATCGCTCGATCAAGCTCGGCCGCACCGCTGAGCTGTTCATGCTCGACGAGCGCAAGTACCGCTCCGACCAGGCCTGCGATGAGCAGATCCCCTGCCCGCCGCAGGAGCGCAACGCCGAGGGCCGCACGCTGCTCGGCGCTGAGCAGCTGGGCTGGGTCAAGCGCGGCCTCAATCGCTCGCGGGCGCGCTGGAAGATCGTCGCCAACCAGGTGATGGCGATGGCGCTCGACGCGCCCGCCAACAACCCGATCAACATGGACCAGTGGGACGGCTACGGCGCCGACCGCGAGGAGCTCTTCCGGTTCGTCAAGGCGAAGCGAATCAAGTACGTCTCGCTGCTGACCGGCGACATCCACACGTTCTTCGCCGGCGACGTGACCCCCACCGGGCGGCTGGCGGGGGAGGGAGGGGCCGAAGATCCGGTTGCGACCGAGTTCGTCGGCGGCTCGATGACCTCACGCGGGATCGTCGACACGATCGAGGCGACGACGGGCTCGCCGCCGGCACCCTCGATCCAGGCCGGGCTCGCCGACAGCGCGGTCGTTCGCTCCAACAACCCCCACATCAAGTACGCCGAGCTCTCGCGCAACGGCTACGGGCTGCTCGTGGCCCGCGACGACCAACTCGACGTGCGCTACCGCTCGCCGGAGAGCGTCGAGCGCAGGCGCAGCCCGATTGAAACGATCGCTCGCTTCAGGGTCGAAGCCGGCACACCGCAAGTCGAGGTGCTCGAGCCCGGCCCGTAGTCGCCCGCTCGTGGCTGGGACCTCCCGGCTGCCTGAACGATCTCGACCAGGCGCAGGATCGGTGCGGCGGGGGCGAACCCATCTCGCGTGATTGAGTACCCCTCGAGCGGCGCCGCCAGGCGAGGGAGCCGTGGGCGCCTGGCCCGGGCATCTGGCCTGCTCGTCGGTCCTGCCCTGGCCCTGGCGCTCACGTCGGCGAACCCGGCCGCCGCGGCGGTGCCGCACACGGTCGGGCCGGGCGAGACGCTGTCCTCGATTGCGGGGGCCAACGGCCTCGGCTACGACTCGCTCGCCGCCTGGAACGGACTCGATTCGGAGGCGCTCCTGGTCGAAGGTCAGACGATCGAGGTGCCGACACTCGACGAGGCGGTCGCAACCGGCGTCGCGGTGGCGCCGTCATCGACGCCGACGAGCGTCCCGAGCACCACGGGCACGACGGTCGGTTCCGAGCCCGCAGCGCCGGCGCCCGCTTCCTGGCTTGCCCCCGTCGAGACGCTCGAGGGAACCGCTTACCTCGACGCCGGCGTCGCTGCCTCCTGGGAGGCGATGCGCCAGGAGTCGATCGCGAGCTACGGGATCGACCTCTACCCGGCCGGCACGCTGTCGGCCTACCGGAGCCCCGACCAGCAGGCCTACCTCTACGACCTCTACCTGAGCGGCCTCGGCGCGCCGGCCAATCCGCCGGGCAGCTCCTCGCACGAGCGCGGTGTCGCGGTCGACGTCGCCGATGAGGCGATGGCGAGCGTGGTCGAGGAGATCGGCCCGAGCTACGGCTTCGCCGCGACGATCCCTGGCGAGTGGTGGCACTTCGAGTGGCTCGGCTGACCGCCGGGCCTACCTAGCCACCTCACGAATCCGAGTCGGTCATCGTCTCCACATAGATGGAGGCGCGAACGGAGACCCTCGAGCCCAGCCAGGGCCGCGCGAGCGCTCCCGCCGGCGAGGCCGCTCCCGGCCGCCGGCCCTTCCAAGCTTTCCTCGACGAGCATCGCGGACCGGTGTTGGGCTATCTGCGCTCGATGGTCGGAGCCGTCGACGCCGACGATTGCTTTCAGGAGACCTTTCTCGCCGCCCTTCGCGCCTGGGGCGCCCAGGACAGCGAGGGCTCGCGTGCCTGGGTGATGCGGATCGCCCACAACAAGGCGGTCGACCACCATCGCTCGCGCGCCCGCCGGCCAGAGCCGCGTGATGAGCTCCCCGAGGTCTCCAGCGAGGACGCCCAGCCGGACGATGAGCTCTGGGCACGGGTCGGGAGCCTTCCCGACGGGCAGCGCTCCGCCGTCGGGCTGCGCTACGTCGCCGGCCTCTCCCATCGCGAGGTCGGCGTGGCGCTCGGGTGCTCGGAGGCGGCAGCCCGCAGGCGAGTGGCCGACGGCCTCTCGAGGCTTCGAAAGCAGATACACGAGGGGTGAGCATGCAGACGCTGAGCAGGACGAAGGACGAGGATCTCGAGACGGCGCTTGAGGCGCTGGGCGTCCCGAGCGCCGACGAGGCAGATCGCGCGGCTCAGGCCTTCGCCGTCGCCGCCGATCGGGCGGGGCTCGTGGATGTCGCCTACGGGCGGCTCGACACGCCGATGGGCGAGCTGACCCTTGCCGCGACCGAGCAGGGCGTCGTCGAGGTGGCGCTGCCCAACCGCGACCCCGACGAGGTGCTCGCGACGCTGGCGACGCGGATCTCGGGGCGCGTGGTGCGGCTTGCCAAGCGAATCGATCCGGCACGCCGCGAGCTCGACGAGTACTTCGCCGGGACGCGACGCGAGTTCGACCTCGAGCTCGACTGGCGACTCGCCAAGGGTGGCTTCTATGGCCAGGTCCTGCGCCGGATCTCCGAGGTCCCTTACGGCAGCACGCTCTCCTACGGCGAGCTCGCCGGGCGGGCCGGCAACCGGCGCGCTCACCGTGCGGCCGGGACCGCGTGCGGGTCGAACCCAATCCCTATCCTGGTGCCGTGCCACCGGATTCTGCAGAGCGGGGGCGGCACCGGCAACTACGGCGGCGGGCCGGAGATGAAGCGCCGGCTGCTGCGACTCGAGGGCGTGCTGGACTGAGCCGGCGGGCCGCGTCGCTTCACCGCGACCGCCTGACGGTGTAGAAAAGGTGCGTAGTCAGTCCGCCACCAGGCTCGGAGAGCTTCGATGACAATCGTCTTGATCGTGCTCGGCGTCGCAATCGTCTTGGCGATCGTCTTCATCCTGATCCGCAACACGATCATCGGCTCGCGAAACCGGGTCGACGAGGCGTGGTCGGGGATCGACGTTCAGCTCAAGCGCCGCCACGATCTGGTGCCGAACCTGGTCGAGACCGTCAAGGGCTATGCCACCCACGAGCGCGAGACCTTCTCCAAGGTCACCGACGCCCGCGCCGACGCGATGCGTGCCTCGACGCCGGGCGAGGCGGGCGCGGCCGAGGGTCAGCTGACCGCGGCGCTGACCGACCTGCGCGCGGTGGCCGAGGACTACCCCGACCTGCGCGCGACCGAGAACTTCCAGCAGCTCTCGCGCAACCTCAGCGAGATCGAGGACGAGATCCAGGCCTCGCGCAGGATATACAACTCCAATGTGCAGGGCTACAACACGAAGATCCAGATCTTCCCGAACTCGATCGTCGCCAACGCGGGCGGCTTTACCGAGCGGGAGTTCTTCGAGATCGAGAACGCGGCTGAGCGCTCGGCCCCGTCGGTCTCATTCGGATAGATCGGTAGGGACCGCCGCCTTTCGCGCTCCGGCCGCGCGGCGCCAGGGCGCCGGCAGAACCCGCTTGCCCCGTGGCGGGTGGGAGCGTTCGCCGGCAGGAGCAGGGCGATCGATTGCGAATCCGAGCCAAGCCCGACGGGTCCCGAGGGCTGCTCGCGATGATCGTCAACTGCGCCCACTACCGCGACGGAGAGCGCGTCAACGAGCAACCGCTCGAGCTCGAGGACGCGGCGCGCCTGGCCGGCGACGGTGGCGGCGGCGACTTCATCTGGCTCGGCCTCCACGACCCCGACCCCGACGAAATGCACGGGGTTCAGGCCGCCTTCGGCCTCCACGACCTGGCGGTGGAGGACGCCACTCACGCCCACCAGCGCCCGAAGATCGAGGACTACGGCGACACCTACTTCATCGTGCTCCGAACCGCCGCCTACGACGACGCCGCCGAGCAGGTGGAGTTCGGCGAGATCCACCTCTTCCTCGGCAGCGGCTACGCGATCAGCATCCGCCACGGCGCCCCTTGCGAGCTGGGGCCGGCGCGCCAACGGCTCGAGAGCCGGCCCGACCTGCTGGCCGAGGGCCCTGCCTCGGTCGCCTGGGCGGTCGTCGACAAGGTCGTCGACGACTACGAGCCGGTCGTCGAAGGAATCGACAACGACATCGGCGAGGTCGAGGAGGAGATCTTCACCCAAAAGGGCAACTCGACCGAGCGCATCTACTTCCTGAAGCGCGAGGTGATCCAGTTCCAGCGCGCGGTCTGGCCGCTGCTGGCGCCGCTCGAGCTGATCGAGCGCGGCGCTTACGAGGACGTCTCCGAGCCGCTTCGGCGCTACTTCCGAGACGTCGGCGACCACGCGCGGCGCGCGACCGAGCGGATCAACGGCGACCGCGAGCTCCTGACCTCGATCCTCGAGGCCAACCTGGCGCTGCTCGGGGTGCGCCAGAACGAGGTGGTGCGAGCGATCTCGGCCTGGGCGGCGATCATCGCCGTTCCGACCTTCATCGCGTCCGTCGAGGGCATGAACTTCGAGTACATGCCAGAGCTCGGAAGCCGGATCGGGTACCCGGCCGCGCTACTCGCGATGTTCGTCAGCGTCGTCGCCCTCTACCGCTTCTTTCGGCGCATCAAGTGGCTCTAGAGGCCCGCTGACCCGGGGCGGCCGGCGATCGCCCGCCGCTACCCTGGGCGCCGGTGGGCGCGGTGAGCACGACAGCCGAGCAAGCACCCTCGGCGGCGCCGGAAGCGCCCGCCCGGAGGCGCACGGGCAACCGCTTCCTCTATCTGCTCGTCTTCGTCGTCGGTACCGGCAGCCTCGGCGCCGAGATCGCGGCCGCGCGGCTGATGAGCCCTTTCTTCGGCGACTCGACGATCGTCTGGGCCAACACGATCGGCGTCGTGCTGGTGGCGCTGTCGATCGGCTACTGGCTAGGCGGCCGGCTCGGCGACCGCCGGCCCGACGTGCGCTCGCTGTGCGCTGTGATCATGGTCGCGGCCGGTCTGATCGCGCTGGTCCCGTTCGTCGCCAGGCCGTTCTTCGAGGTCTCGGTCGGCGCCCTGGACCAGATCTCCGCCGGGGCCTTCGTCGGCTCGTTCTTCGGCGTCCTCTTCCTCGTCGCCGTGCCGGTGGTGCTGCTCGGGACCGCCTCGCCCTGGGCGTTGCGACTGGCCGTCTCCGACGTCGAGCACGCCGGCCAGGTGGCCGGGCGCCTCTACGCGATTTCGACCGTCGGCTCGCTGGTCGGGACGATGGTCGCCGCGCTCGTCCTGATCCCCTTCCTCGGCACCCAGCGCACCTTCCTCGCATTCGCACTCGCGCTGGCCTTGGTCGCGGCGCTCGGGCTCGGCCGCCGGTATCTGCTGGCGCCGCTGATCGTCGCCGGCGTGTTCGCGCTGCCCGTCGGGACCGTCAAGGCAGAGACCGAGGGGGAGATCGTCTACGAGGACGAGTCCGAGCATCAGTACATCCGTGTGATCGATCAGCCCGACGGCGACCGCATCCTCGAGCTCAACGAGGGCCAGGCGATCCACTCGCTGCGCAAGCCCGGCAGCTTCTTGACCGGCGACGTCTGGGACGGGTACCTGGTGCTTCCGTTCACGGGGATGGACGAGCCGCCGGGCAGGATCGCGATCCTCGGCAACGCCGCCGGCACGACGGCGCGCGCCTACGGCCATTACTTCCCCCAGACCGAGGTCGACGGCGTCGAGATCGACCCCGAGCTCGAGCAGGTCGGAAACCGCTACTTCGACATGGACTCCAACGAGCGCCTCGAGGTCTTCAACGAGGACGCCCGTCCGTGGTTGCGAGCGTCCGAGGGGGGCTACGACGCGATCCTGGTCGACGCCTACCACCAGCCGTACATCCCCTTCTACCTGGCGACCCGCGAGTTCTTCGAGCTGGTGCGCGACAAGCTCGCCCCAGGCGGAGTCGTGATGGTCAACATCGGCCACCCCGAGGGCAACGAGGACCTCGAGCGGGTGCTGAGCGCGACGATGGCCGAGGCCTTCCCAACCGTCCTGCGCGATCCGATCGAGCCGACGAACACGATCCTGACGGCCGGCGAGTCGCCGCTATCGGCCGCCAACCTGCGCCGCGCCGCCCAGCGCGTGCTGCCGCCCGACCTGGCCTCGCTCGCGAGTGACGAGGCGACCCGGATCGGGGCACGGCTGGAGGGCGGCGAGGTCTACACCGACGACCGGGCGCCGGTGGAGTGGCTGATCGACCTCTCGCTGCTGGACTACGCCGCCGAGAACTGATGGCCACCGAGACC
>JACDBR010000294.1 GCA_013694825.1 Solirubrobacterales bacterium | reverse complement strand
TCGGGTTGCCCGGCGGCCAGCGCTGCGCTCGGATTCGCGCTCATCACGCTGCCGGGCCGCCCGGCGGCCGCCTACTGCAGGACGGGGGCGTCAGCGCCCTCGCTCAGCCACCGGTCCTGGATCTCTTCCAGCTCGCCCGAGCTGCGGAGCTCATCGACCGCCGCGGTGACGCACGCGGTGAGCGACGAGTCCTTCTCCAGCAGCGCGCCCCACTCATCGCCGCCCGGGGCCTCGAACTGGCCGATGATCTGCCCCTCTGGCACCTGGACGGCGGTGAGGAAGAAGGCCGTCGGCAAGTCGACTACGACGGCGTCGACCTGGCCCTGCTTGAGCGCCGTGACAACATCGTTGGACGTGTCGAATACCTGCGGCTCGGTGCTCGGAGCGATCTCAGCCTCGACCGCCTCGAGGCTGGTGGTTCCGATTTGGACGCCGATCGTGGCGCTGGCGAGGTCGTCGAGCGACTGGGCCTGGGCCGCGGGCGAGTCCGCGAGCGCGACGACCGCCTGGCCGGCCGTGTAGTAGGTCGAGGAGAAGTCCACCTGCTCGGCGCGCTTCTCCGTGATCGAGATCTGGTTGAGGTCGAAGTCGAAGTCCTTCGGGCCGGGGGCGTAGGAGCTGTTGAAGGGCTCGACCACCCATTCGACCTGGTCGGGCGAGAAGCCGAGCTGCTCGGCGATCGCGTAGCCGACGGCGCTCTCGAAGCCCTTGCCGTTGGTCGGGTCGTCGTCGACGAAGTAGGGCGGGAAGGCCGGGTCGTCGGTGGCGATCGTCAGCGCGCCGTCCTGCACCGTCTCGAGCTGGTCGGCCGTGCAGTCGGAGAGCTCGGCCGTCTCGGTGGCGCCGCTGGAGGTTGTGTTCCCCTCGCCGCAGGCGGCCAGGAGCAGGATCGCGAGGGCGGGCAGGCAGATCAGCATGGCACGGCGAAGGGATGGCACGGTCGGTGGAACCTCGGGTCTTCGGTAGGGCGCGGGGGCGGGGAATCCTAAGGCCCAGGAAGGGCAGGTGGCGAAGTCGGCGGGGCGATGACCGTGCTTTAGGGTGCGCTCCCCGAGTCCGATTTCGACTGACTGTCGAGTTGTAACAAGTTCAGACCAGTTCGTTGGCAGTCCTATCCCTAGATGTGTTCCGTCCGACAAGAAACACTCCTTTGCCTCGTGGTTCGGGGTGAGTGGACGGCTCCCCTCGGGCCGCGAATCTTCTCCGCGACGACCTCGTCCCCGGTCGCGAGCGCGAGGGCGACCTCGGCGAGCGCGACTACCAGCTCGGGCTGCTGCGCTGGCGCGAGGAGCACGTCATAGCGGGCGCCGCCCGGCGACTGAAGCGCGGCGTCGATGCCGGCGGCGATCTCTTCGAGGTCTTCAACGACTGCCAGGACCACGTCCTCGCCGCCGCCCGGGCTCATACCGAGCGCGAGATCGCCGAGGCGTTCGCGCGCGGCGTCGAGGCCACCGCGGACCCGGAGCTTCGCGCGGTGCTCGGGCGCGTCTGCGACCTGCACTGCCTCGCGAGGATCGAGGCCGACCGCGGCTGGTTTCAGGAGCACGGACGGATCTCCTCGCCGCGTGCCAAGGCGACCACGCGGGCGGTCAACACGCTGTGTGGCGAGCTCAGGGCCCACGCGGTGGCACTCGTCGATGCCTTCGGGATCCCCGACCAGGTCCTGGCGGCGCCGATCACGCTGCCGGGCGGACCGGCGAGCCAGACCTCCTACACCGACTTCGGCGACGAGCTGCCCAGCGCGCGCAAGCTGGTCGAGCAGCTCGGCTGATCCAACCCACGGAAAGGGCGCAGACTTGAGTACTGACAACCGCAGGCCGGTCGCCATCCTCGGCGGCAACAGGATCCCGTTCGCGCGCCAGAACGGGCCCTACGCCAGGGCCTCCAACCAGGACATGCTTACCGCCGCGCTCGACGGACTGGCCGGCCGCTTCTCGCTCCAGGGCGAGCGGCTCGGCGAGGTGGCCGCGGGCGCCGTGCTCAAGCACAGCCGCGACTTCAACCTGACCCGCGAGGCCGTGCTCGGCAGCCCGTTGGCGGCCGAGACCCCCGCCTACGATGTCGGGCAGGCGTGCGGCACCGGGCTCGAAGCGGCGATCCTGGTCGGCAACAAGATCGCCCTGGGCCAGGTCGACGCGGGCGTGGCGGGCGGCGTCGACACCACCAGCGACGCGCCGATCGAGGTCAACGAGGACCTGCGCCAGGTGTTGCTCGAGCTCAACCGCCAGAAGACGAGCGCCGGCCGGCTGAAGGCTCTCGCCGGCCTCCGCCCCGGGCAGATCGTACCGCTGATCCCGCGCAACATGGAGCCGCGCACGGGCCTGTCGATGGGCGAGCATCAAGCCATCTCGGCCAAGCGCTGGGGCATCTCGCGGGCCGCCCAGGACGAATGGGCGGTCGCGAGCCATCAGAAGCTCGCCGCGGCCTACGACGCCGGCTTCTTCGACGACCTGCTGACGCCCTACCTCGGCCTCGAGCGCGACCAGAACCTGCGCTCAGACTCGAGCGTCGAGAAGCTGGCGAAGCTGAAGCCGGTCTTCGGCGAGGGGCCAGAGGCGACGATGACGGCGGCCAACTCGACCCCGCTCTCCGACGGCGCCTCGACCGTCCTGCTCTCGAGCGAGGCGTGGGCCGCCGAGCACTCGCTCCCGGTACTCGCCCATCTCGTCGACGCCGAGGTGGCGGCGGTGGACTTCGTCCACGGCGACGACGGGTTGCTCTCGGCGCCGATCTACGCCGTGCCGCGGCTGCTGGAGCGAAACGGGCTCGGCCTTCAGGACTTCGATTTCTACGAGGTCCACGAGGCCTTCGCCTCGCAGGTCCTGATGACTCTGAAGGCGTGGAGCGATCCGGCCTTCTGCTCGGAGCGGCTCGGCCGCGACGAGCCGCTCGGCGAGATCGACCCGCAGAAGATCAATGTCAACGGCTCGTCGCTTGCGAGCGGGCATCCTTTTGCAGCCACGGGCGGGCGGATCGTCGCCACGCTCGCCAAGCTCCTCGCCATGCGCGGCGAGGGCAGGGGGCTGATCTCGATCTGTGCGGCGGGGGGCCAGGGCGTCACCGCGATAGTCGAGAGGAAGAAGGCATGAGCGACCGCTACCAGTCACTGACCAATACCGGTTTCGGCAAGGCGCTCTCCTCGCGGGTCGGCCTGCCCGTGCCGCCGATCCTCGAGCGCCACGAGCCCGGCAGGCCCGTCGTTTCGGCGCCCGTGCTGTTGGCCGGGGCGCGCGGCGGGCGGCTCCGCGAGCCCGCCTCGGAGGTCCTACGC
>JACDBR010000278.1 GCA_013694825.1 Solirubrobacterales bacterium | reverse complement strand
CCTCAGCAGGCCGGACTTGTTCCATCCCTTGAACCGGGCACCGGTCGTCGCCGGAGGAGTGGCTCCACCGAGCCACTCGACTCGGTGGCACTCGGGGCTCCACTCGCCCATCCGTTCGATGTCGGCGAGCAGCGCCCACACCGCCTCGGGGGGCGCGTGGATGTGCATGCGAACCTCGCCATGGCGTGCGCTGGTCATCGTCCTTCCCTTCTTGTTGGTCCGTCAACGGGCGTCCTGCTGTGTTTCCGGTCATGTCGGGTCGGGACAGCCGGCTCCGGCCACCGCAACCAGTCCTTCGTCGAGCGCCTCGCTCACTCGGCGGTCGTACTCTTCCGCGATCTGGCGTAGTGCCGCGCTGCCGTCGCCGCGGAACGACCGCCCGTGCATGATCGCCAGCGTTGTCGGTTCAAGATCGGCCAGACGACGTATGGTCGCCCCACTGGTGGCCGACAGCGACGACTGGTGGACCGCGTCCTCGAACTCGATGGCAGGTCCGACGATGTCGTCCTCGACGAGGGCCCTCCCGTCGCCGAAGTGGGAGAACAGGTCGCCGCACAGCAGCGTGCCCGTCGTTTCCTCGAAGAGCATCTGCGACTCCCAGTTGTGGGGCACGTGCGGGGTGGTGAGCAGCCGCAGCCGCTTGCCGCCCAGATCGAGGATCTCGCCGTCGATCATGGTCCGTGGCGGACGGGCGGCCTGGTCGGCGATCGAGAGCATGCAGGCCCACTCGTTGGCGGCGACCTGGCTGTGTGGTGCCACGTCCAGCCACAGGTTCATCGAGCCGCACTCATCGGACTCGTAATGACCGAACGAGATCCAGCGCAGCTCGTCGGGGCGCCGGACCTTGGCCACGGCCTCGACGATGAGCGGGAACATGGCCTTGGGACCGGTGTGGAACAACAGCGGCTCGTCGGCATCGACAAGGAACTGGTTGAAGGTGAACCCGGCCGGCGGTCCGATCTCGGACACGTGGACCGAGATGCGGTAAATGCCGTCGGCGATCTCGTCGAAGGCCGCCTGGGTGCGTTCGTCAGCCATGATCCTGCTCCTCGCCGTGATGCGGAACGGTTCTGGACATGTTGGGCCTCCTCGATCGGCTTCCTTTGTCGATCGTGTACCGCCCGGGTGGCCCGCACATCGGGGACCACCACCCAATTAGCGCGTTTCCCCCCACCAGGTGGGCCGCGAGGTCAGCTCGAGGAGAGGCCCGCCTGCTCGGCGAGCGCTGCGAGACCCCGCCGGTCGTTTGCCTCAGTCTTCATCAGGAGGTTCGCGACGTGGCGCTCGACGGTGCGGTGCGACAGATGCAGCCGCCCGCCGATCGCCTTGTTCGACAGGCCAAAGGCAAGCAGTCGCAAGACGTCTGCCTCCCGGCCCGTGACTCCCACCGCGACGAGCTCGGACGGTAATTCCCCGTCCCCGCGCCGCCGCCGGGGCACGGGCTCGCCCGCCTGTCGGAGGAACGCTCGGCAACGGCCTGCCAATTCAGCGAGACCTCGTTGCTCGAACACCGGCAGACCTTGCCGAGCCCACGCCACGGGCTCGCCCCATCCATCCTCGAGAGCGGCCGGGGCGAGCATCAGGCGATGCACCATCGCCCAGACCGGGGCATTCTCTGACGCGGCTGCGGCCTCGTCGGCCCGGCCGAGCCGTGCATTGGCCTTGGCGGGGTCGCCCGACCGGCCGGCCAGGACGGCGCCCGCCATCAGGATTCGCGAGCGATTGACGCTGATGTCCGCCCCAGGGGCCGACTCCGCCTCGGCGCAGGCCGAGGCACCATTGATGTCGTCCACCGCGCACAGCAGCGCCCACAACCCCCAAAACGGGAACCACGCGCCGGGATGCTCTCGAAGTACCCCGATCGCGTCATCGAGGGCTTGGCGCGTCAGCGTCCAGTCGGCTCGATGGATGTGAAGGAGCGCGAGCACCCTGCCGGGGATGCCGGCCAGCACCTCAGGGTCGTCGGGCGCAAGGGCGAGCGCCTCAGCGGCGACCGCGTCCATGGGTTCGGTGCGACCCGCCATCGCGAAGCTTGAGGCCAGGTGGACGAGCGCCATCGGCAGGGTGGCCAGCCCCAATCGGCGAGACAGGTCGGCGCACCGCTCCGCCGCTGCGGTCGCCGCCTCTGGCTCAAAGCCGGCGAGACCGATAGCCGCGAGGTGCAAGTCGACCAGCGCGAGGGCGGCCAGCGCGCCCGCATCGATCGCTGCGTCGCGCGCCGCGTCCAACCGATCCCGGCGCAGGGTCGTGAACAGGTCGATGGTGCCGAGCTCATGCAGCGCACGGGCTCGCCATAGGGCCAGCCCGTGACGCTCGGCCACGAGACGCGCCTCCTCGAACCAACGCTCCGCCTCGGCGAGGTCGCGCAGCCGGGCCTCCCGGCCCAGGACCTCGAGCGCTTCGCAGGTGCTGGCCGGAGTGCCGGCTTGCCGTCCCAGCTCGAGAGCTGCGTGGGCCAAGCCGACGGCCTCCTCGACTCGGCCTTGGCCCATGGCCGCCTGGGCGGACACGGCGAGCGCGGTCGCCACCACCGCTTCGTGCCCGGCCTCGTGCCCGAGTCGACCTGCCTCAGTCGCGTGCTCTCCGGCGGAGGTCCACCGGCCGGCCTGAAGCGCGGCTCGAGCGAGGACGATGGACAGCGCCGCCCGTCGAGACGCGTCGAGCACTTCGCCAGGG
>JACDBR010000274.1 GCA_013694825.1 Solirubrobacterales bacterium | reverse complement strand
CCACTCGTTCGCTCGCCCAGGGCGACGACCTCGTGGCAGAAGAGCCGGCCCCCGTCGGCTGCCTGCATCGCCGGCAGCGAGGAGACCGCGAAGCCGACGAGCTCGCTCGCGCGAGCGAGACCCGTCGGCTCACTCATCGCCAAGCGCCCGCGCCTGCGGTGTCAGCTCGGCCTCGGTCGAGTCCGGGTCGTGCTCGTAGATCGTCTGGCGCTCACCCAGCAGGCGCTCGAAGACCTCGAACAGGCTCGAGATGCGGATCGCGATGATCTCGCCGCGCCCGAGGCTCACACACTTGCCGCCGCCCGCCAGGATCGCCTCGCGATAGATCGCCTGGATGCGCGGGCTCGAGTCGATCCGCCCGCTGACGTAGCGGGGGTCGTGCGCCAGCGTCCTCATCACGAGCTCGTCGCCCGAGAGGTCGAGGCAGCGGGCCTCGTAGACGCACTCGGCGAACACCGCCAGCGGAAACGGTGGCCGCCGCAGGCACTCGAAGCAGTGGTAGATCGTCATCGGGCCGGTGCCGCAGCCGAAGAAGACCTGCCAGGCGTCGAGCTCGGCCAGGCGGGCGAACGGAGTGCCCTCGCCGAACGGAACCGGCGTGGCCTCGCTGCCCGCGACGAGTGTCGTTGCACCGGCCCCCCGCGCGGTGACCGAGTGCGTCGGGTGGACGCTGCGCACGGTGCCGTCGAGGCAGCGGAAGTCCTCGCTGACGCGGCCCATCCGCGAAGGCGTCGCGCGGGCGTCGAAGACGAGATCGCGCTCGATGTATGCCTGCATCGTTGCGTCGAGCGTGAACGCCGGCATCGCGGCCAGCCCACCGGCGCCGAGCGCCCGCTCGAGCCCGTAGATCACGCTCGCCGATCCGGCCTCGAAGCTGCCGAAGGCGCTCATCGCCGCCTGGAAGAAGACCGCGTCGCCCTCCCCCAGCCCGGCCTGGCGAAGCGCCTCGGCGACTTCGTCGCTTCCGAGCAGCGTGGGGTCCCGACGCTCGCGCAGCCGGTAGCGGGCGCTCCGGGCTCGCTTCCGAGCCCCGCGCAGGAGCGCTCGCACTGGTCTCGGTAGCCTGCCGGCGATTCGGGTCAGCACGGCGCGCAGCCTACGCGCCGGCTCGGAGCCGCCGATCTATCGCCGAACGTCGGCCTCGGGCGCTCTGGGCGCACCAAGCTCGACGTTCGATCACGAAGCGGGGCCGGGCTTGCCTTCAGGCCGCCGGCTCGAGCCCGCCGTCGTCGTAGAGGGCGGTGATCTCGGTTTCGTAGCGGTCGGAGATCGGCCTGCGCTTGAGCTTCATCGTCGGCGTCAGCTCCTCGCCGCCCGGCTCCCAGTCGTTCGGCAGGATGCGGAAGCGCTTGATCTGCTCGGGCCGGGCGAGGCGAGAGTTGGCGCTCGCCACCGCCGCACAAACCGCCTGCTCGAGCTCCGGCTCTGCGGCCAGCGCCTCGAGCGAGGCATCATCCACTCCGTGCTTCTTCGCCCAGCCTGGGGCGAAGTCGGCGTCGAGGACGATCAGAGCGACGTTGTAGGGGCGCCCGTCGCCGATCGCGACCGCCTGGCCGACCAGCGGGCTCGAGGCCTTGAGCTTGGCCTCGATCTCGGCGGGCGACATGTTCTTGCCGGCGGCGTTGATGATCAGCTCCTTCTTTCGGTCGACGATCTTCAGGTAGCCGTCGGCGTCGATCTGGCCGACGTCGCCGGTCAGCATCCAATCGTCGTCGAAGGCCTCCTCGGTGCGCTCGGGCATGTTGCGGTAGCCCGCCATCACCGACGGCCCCCTGACCAATACCTCGCCGTCATCGGCGAGCGCGATCTCGATCCCCGGGATCGGCGGCCCGACGGTGCCGAGCTTGACGCGCTCGGGCGGGTTGCAGGTCGCCACGCCGCACGTCTCCGACATCCCCCAGAGCTCGCCGATGTGGATCCCGATCGCGTGGAAGAACTCGAGCACCTCGACCGGCGTCGGCGCGGCGCCGACGTGCACGCCGTTGGACTCGTCGAGTCCGATCTGGGCGCGGATCGGCGCGAACATCGCGGCGTCAGCACGCTCGACGGCCGCCGCAAGCTCGGCGGGCACCTCCTCACCGGCCTGCTCGAGGCGGACCTTCTGGAGCGCCGCCTCGAGCGCTGCCTGCGCCGGCTCGCGTCGCTCGTCGGGCAGGCCCGCCACCATCGCCTCGAGCCCGGACTTGAGCTTCTCCCAGATCCTCGGCACGGCGAAGAACCAGGTCGGCTTGACCTGCGGCAGGAACTCGGCGATCCGGCGCGGGTCGGGGCAGATCGTGACGCTCATCCCGCGCACGACCGGTAGGTAGTAGTTGGCGCCACGCTCGGCGATGTGGGCGGCCGGCAGCCAGGAAACCACCCTGCCGCCGCGCTCCGGGATCTCGACGATCTGATCGACCCCGCCGACCAGCGACATCAAGTTTCGATGGGTCAGCTGGACGCCCTTGGGCGGTCCGGTAGTCCCGGAGGTGTAGATCAGGGTCAGCAGATCATCGATGTCGACTGCGCCCGCCGTCTCCGTGGGGTCAAAGCCCTCTCCGGCAGCCTCGAGCTCGGCGAAGGAGAGCTCACCCTCGCCTGCGGCCTCGGCGTCGATGACGACGATCGTCTCGAGCGCCTCGAGCTCGCCCCGGGCCTCGCGGAAGCGCTCGATGAACTGGGCGTCGACGATCGCCAGCTTGGAGCCGGCGTCGCCGACGACGTAGGCGATCTGCTCGGCCGAGGACGTCGCGTAGAGGGAGAAGGGCACGGCGCCGAGCGCGACGGCGCCGAGGTCGGAGGGGATGAACTCGAGCCGGTTCGGCAGCAGCAGCGCGACCGTGTCGCCCTTGCCGATCCCCAGCGAGGCCAGGCCTCCGGCAACCCGCGCCACCTTGGATCGCAACTCGTCCCAGTCGAGCTCGCGCTCGCCGTCACGAATGGCGAGCTCCGAACCGAGGCGTTCGGCCGTCGCCTCGAAGGCGCGAAACAGGTTCGGCGCGATGATCTCCGCGGCTGGTCCTCCGCTCGCGTAGCGATCGGCGGCGGTCCTCTCCATCTCGCCCTCCCCGGGGTCTCGACCGCGGCGAACATACCGCAGCACCACTCGAGATCCGCCGATCGGCACGACGAGGTCACGACCCCCGCGTCGTTGTCTGGGCAATGCCCAGACTTCCTCGCCCTGGCTCAGGCGGCTGGCGCGAGCGCAGGGTCGTCTGGGCATTGCCCAGACTTCTTCGCCTGCTCAGAAGATGTCGAAGCTGCCGTCCTGGAAGCGACCGACGTCGTTCCAGAGCCCGATGAAGAAGATCCCCATGACGAGCGCGAAGCCGATCACGCTCGCGCGCTCCATGACCGCGAAGGGAACCCGCTTGCCGCGCAGCTTCTCGACGATGCCCCAGAAGACGTGGCCGCCGTCCAGCGGCAGGAAGGGGAGCAGGTTGACGAGTGCCAGCGAGAGCGAGATGAAGCCGATCAGCTTCAGCGCGGTGATGAAGTCGAACTGGAAGGCACGCCGGGTGACCTCGACGGCGCCGACCACGCTGCCGAGCTTCTCGCGCTCGGAGGCCTTGAACAGCTGGGCGAAGGTCGAGACGGTCTCCGAGGAGATGAACCAGATCGTGTCGAGCGAGCTCCCGGCCGCTTCTCCGATCGAGCGGTTGACGGCGACGAACTCCGTCTCGGCGAAGCTGAAGCCCAGCCGGTTTCGGTCCAACTCGCCATCGAAGAACGGGCGGATCTCGAGCGGCAGGGTCTCGCCGTCGCGCTCGACTACGAACTCGACCGGATCCTCGGCCCGGCAGCCATCGCTCGGAGTGCCGGGGCACTCGTGCGAGTCGACGCGCTCCTGGAAGCCGAGCGCGCGCTCGGTCAGCGGCAGCCCCGCGCCATCGAAGCCGTCGACCGAGACCACCCGGTCGCCGTCCTCGAGCTGCGCTTCGGCCGGCGTGTTGGGGGCGATCGCCGAGACGGCGAGCTCCGTCGGCTCCTCGGCGGCGAATGCGGTGCCGAACAGGACCACGAAGGCGACCACCAGGTTGACAAGCGGCCCGGCGAGGATGACGACGATCCGCTTCCAGACCGGCTGGTTGTAGTAGCCGCGAGGAGCTACCTCGGGTGGCAGCTCCTCGTCGGGGTTCATCCCGGTGATCTTCGCGTAGCCGCCCGCCGGGATCGTGCCGATCCCGTATTCGGTCTCGCCCCGCGTGACGCTGAAGATCTTCGGCCCGAAGAAGAGGTAAAGCTTCTCGACCCTCATCCCGACGGCCTTGGCGGCGAAGAAGTGTCCGAGCTCGTGCAGGACCACGAGCACCATCACCCCCAGGATCGCCAGGGCTACCGCGAGCACGGTGCTCATCGCAAGGCCCCCTGCCGCTCGACCAGGCCCCGGGTCAGCTCGCGAGCCCGACGGTCGAGCTCGAAGAGCTGGTCGAAGTGGGTCACGGGCTCCGGCGGCAGCTCGTCGAGCGCCCGCTCGACGAGCTCCGCGATCGCCGAGAAGGCAACGCTGCTCTCGAGAAACGCGCTGACGGCGACCTCGTCGGCGGCGTTCAGCACGCAGGGAGCGGTGCCGCCGGCTACCCCCGCCTCCCGGGCGAGGGCCAGGCAGCGGAAGGTCTCGAGGTCGGGCGACTCGAAGTCGAGCGAGCCGACCTGCGCCAGGT
>JACDBR010000240.1 GCA_013694825.1 Solirubrobacterales bacterium | reverse complement strand
CACGACCCGGCGGCGCTTCCTGCTGCCGGCGGCGCCGGAAGGGGCCGCTTCGCCCTCGGCGGGTCGCACCGGGCGCACGGGCCGTCCCTGGCCGTTTGCCTGACCGGCGCTGGAGCTGGCTCCGTTGGCAGCCTCGGTGGCCGCGGCCTTCGCCTTGCTCTCGGCCTCCGGGCGAGCCTTCGCCGCTGCCGGATCCTCGGCCGAGCCGGTCCGCAGGACCCGCAGGACGACCTCCTCGTCGACGCTCGATGCCGACGCCTTGACGTCGAGGCCGGCCTTCTGCAGCGCGGCGATGATCTGCTTGCTGGGAATCCCCTCGGACTTGGCGATCTCGTGGACGCGCTTCTTCGGCAAGGTCTGTCTCCTAAGCCTCGGTAGCCGTCTCGGCGGGCTCGGCGATCCCGGCTCCGTCGCCGTCACTTCTCACCGGGCCCTGATCTGCGTCCACAGTCCCATCGCCTTCCTGGGCCGCGGCGTCCTCCTGCGCTTGGGCGGCCCGGGCGGCTTCAGCCTCGGCTTCGGCCTCGGAGAACTCGCTCTCCGCACGGTCGACGATCGCCGCCACCTGCTCGTCGGCGGCCTCGGGGTCGGCCAGGATCCCGATCTCGGCCTCCGAGAGCGCTGTCAGGATCGTCACGCGGCTGGTCGAGAAGCGAGACAGCGCCTGGTGCTGAGGCAAGCCGCAGAACCGCGACCCGGTCAGAGCCGCGTTGGGGCAGCGGCGGCCCGCCGAGAGCACGGCGGCGCAGCGGCCGTCGGCCTCGTCGGAGCCCTCGTACTCGATCTCCTCCTCGACCTCGCTGAACTCGGTCTCGGACTTGATGTCGACGCGCCAGCCGGTCAGCTTGGCGGCGAGCCGCGCGTTCTGGCCCTCGCGGCCGATCGCCAGCGAGAGCTGGTCGTCGGGCACGATGACGGTCGCCTGGAGGTCCTCGTCGTCGACCAGGACCTCGCGGACGCGCGCCGGCGAGAGCGCCTTGGCGACAAAGCGGGCGGGCTCTTCGTTGTAGGGGATGATGTCGATCTTCTCCCCGCGCAGCTCGGAGACGACCATTCGCACCCGTGAGCCGCGAGGACCGACGCAGGCGCCAACCGGGTCGACGCCGTCAGCGTGTGAGATGACAGCGATCTTGGAGCGGTAGCCAGGCTCGCGGGCGACGCCGACGATCTCGACCAGCTCGTCGGCGATCTCGGGCACCTCGAGCTCGAAGAGCTGCTTGATCAGCTCCGGGTTGCGCCGCGAGACGACGATGCTCGGGCCCTTGCCCTCGGCCGAGACGTCGGTGATCACGGCCTTGATCCGTGCGCCGTGGTCGTAGCGCTCGTTCCACACCTGCTCGGAGCGCGGCAGCAGCGCTTCGACGCGCTCACGAAGCTGAACCAGCGTGTAGCGGTTGTCGGACTGCTGGACGATTCCGGTGATCAACTCGCCGACGCGGTCCTGGTACTCCTCGAACATCATCTGGCGCTCGGCCTCGCGAATCCGCTGCAGCATGACCTGCTTGGCGGTCTGCGCGGCGATCCGGCCGAAGTCGTCCGGGGTGACGTCGCGGGTCTTGATCTGGTCCTCGTAGGGGGCGAGCAGCTCGGGGTCGAGCTCGGGCTCCTCGGGCTCGCGCAGCTCGCCGGTGGCCGGATCGATCGTTGGCTCCGCGTCGGCGATCACCTGCGCCATCAGCTTCTCCTCGAGCTCCGGCGGCAGCAGCAGCTCGAAGACGCGGAAGTCGGCCGTCTCGCGATCGAGGTCGACGCGGGCGTAGCGGGCGGCTCCCGGCGTCTTTCGATAGGCGGAGAGGAGAGCGTCCTCGAGCGCGCCCATCAGGGTGTCGGCGTCGATCCCCTTCTCCTGCTCGAGCGCCTTGACGGCCTCGACGATCTCTCGGCTCACGCCTTACCTCCACTGAAGTCGGAAACGAGGTTGGAGCGGCGGATCCGGTCGAGCGGGATCCGCACCGAGCGCTCCTGGTCGGTCAGGGCGACGCTCTCCTCGTCGGCGTCGACGAGCGTGCCCGTGAAGTTTCGCTGGCCGCCGATCTCCTGCGCCGTTCGCACCCTCACCTTGCGGCCGAGAAAACGCCGAAAATGCTCAGGCTTGGTCAGCGGCCGCTCGGCGCCGGGGGATGAGACCTCGAGCGAGAAGTCGGCCAGCAGGTCGCGGCAACCCGCGGTAACACGCTCGCAGGCAGCGAGATCGATGCCCTTGGGGTGGTCGATGTAAAGCCGAAGCGACGAGCGCGCCGGTTGCTCGAGCGCGACGAGCTCAAGCTCGGGATCGACGCCGTCAAGGCGCTCGGTGATCGTCTTCTCTAGCTGTTCGAGATCGGTCATGCTTCCTCTCCGCTGGTCCTCCGCGCGCTTCCCCCGCAACCCGTTACAAGGCGAAAAAAAGGTGGGCTCGGGCCCACCAATCGTCAGGTCGGGTGCGAGACGAAGCCCATTCAGTATAGCCAGGCTCCCTGGCTTCGCAATCGCCGCGGGGACCCCGCCAGGTGCACTCCTGCGACTCCTCAGGGCGGCTCCAGGAACGGCCTGTTTGCAGGGGTTTCGGCGCAGAAACCAAGCCGGTCGCGGAGCCCGGGCGCTCTGGGCATCAGGCCTCGAGCAGCAGCGTCAGCGGTCCGTCGTTGACCAGCTCGACATCCATCTGGGCCCCGAAGCGCCCGCGCCTGGCGTTCGCCTGGGTGCAGAATCGCTCATAGAGCGGCTCGGCCAGCTCACGCGGAGCGGCGGCGGCGAAGCTCGGCCGGGTGCCCTTGCGGGTATCGGCGAGCAACGTGAACTGGCTGACGCAGAGCAGCTCACGCTCGTCCAGCGCCTCGCCCATGCGGCCCTCCGAGTCGTCGAAGATCCGCAGAGCGCGAACCTTCTCGGCGAGTCGGTCGGCCTGCCCGGCCCCGTCGGTGCGGGCGATTCCGAGCAGCACGAGCAGGCCCGGCCCGATCGATGCGATCGGCTCGCCCGCGACGCGGACCGAGGCGCGCGAAACGCGCTGGACGACCGCGCGCACCTCAGCTCGCCCGCTCGCTCGCGGGCATCTCAGCTCGCTTCGGAGCAGTATTCGCGACTCGGCTCAGGAGGCCCTTCGCAGCCGGTCGCGGTAGATCCGGTAGTCGCGGCGCTCGGGCCGCAGGTTCGAGGCCAGGGCGAGGTGGTGGCGGGCGCGCTCGGGCCGGCCGCTGAGCGAGAGCGCCCGGCCGAGGCAGAAGTGCGCGTAGTCGTCGACCGGGTAGCGCTCGACGATGGCCTCGAACTGCTCTGCTGCCTCGGCGTACTGACTGCTTCGAAACAGTGCCCGCCCGAGGGCCTCGCGGATCGAGCCCTCCTCGGGCGCGAGCCTCGCGGCCTTCGCCAGCGGGATCGTCGCCTGAGCGAAGTCACCGGCCTCGAGCAGGCCCATCCCCATGCGGTAGAGCGAGTACACGGACTCGCCGCCCTCGGTCTCAGGCTGCCCTTCGAACGGCTTCACGACTCTGATCCTAAGCCCCCGCTGACCGCCGGCGAGTCGCCCGCGAAGCGGGTCCGGCGGCCCCCGGGCGCCTGCGCGTCGAAGCGGCCGGTAGCTACTTCGCGACCCGGCTTCGAAGCGCCTCGACGCGATCGAGCACCGCGTCGGCGACCTCTGCCTTCGGCGCCAGGGCGACGAGATGCTCGCCGTCGGCCTCGACGATCGTCACCTCGTTGGCGTCGGCGTCGAAGCCGATGTCGGCTCGCGAGACGTCGTTGAAGACGATCGCGTCGACCGCCTTGCGGGCGAGCTTGCGACGCGCTCGCTCGATCGACTCCTGACCGTGCTCGGCGGCGAAGCCGACCAGCACCTGGTTCGGGGCTCGCCTCGCGGCGAGCGTGGCGAGCACGTCCTCGGTCGGCTCGAGGCGCAGAGCGAGCTCCGCCTCCCCCTCGCGCGAGAGCTTGCCCTCGTGGGTCGCGTCGGGCCGGAAGTCGGCGACCGCGGCGGCCATCAGCAGCACGTCGCAGGCTTCGAAGCGCCCGCTCAGAGCGGCCCCCAGGTCGCCGGCGCTCTCGACGTCCTGGCGAGCGATCGCGGCGGCGCTCGGCAGCGAGACGTTGGCGGCGACGAGCTCGACCGAGGCGCCGCGCCGCACGGCCGCTTCGGCCAGGGCGATGCCCATGCGCCCACTGGAGCGGTTGCCGATGAAGCGCACCCCGTCGATCGCCTCCCGGGTGCCTCCGGCGCTGACCAGTACGCGCAGCCCCGCCCACGAGTCGACGACTCCGCCGAGCGCAGCCTCGAGCTCGGCGAGCAGCGCCTCCGGATCCGGCAGTCGTCCGGCGCCGCGCTCCCCGCGCGAGGCCAGCGGGCCGACCTCGGGCTCGATCACCCGGACGCCCCGGCGGCGGAGCGCCTCGGCGTTGTGCTGGGT